>DASRFG010000017.1 GCA_035651655.1 Terriglobales bacterium | reverse complement strand
ATCGAATGGGGCTGGTGGGATAGGCAAAGCCCCTAATTCATTCTCGCCCACGAGTTCGGGATAGTCAATCTGCCGTCCCCGCTTTCCCAAATGATGGCAAAGGATTTATCCTGCTGTGATAGGCGGCACGTCTTGTCCGGTCTTGCGCGCGCCACGGAGAATGGAAGTATGCTCAGCAACCTCACTGTAAAGAGAATTGCGCTGCAATTGGGTGGGCTCGCGCTGGGGCTCTGCCCGCTCGCGAGGGCCGCGCAAGAACAATCCGCGCCGCCCCCTGCCAGCGCCCCGGCCGGCCAGACCAGAGCGCAAGGCCCGGTCTCCTATGCATCCATGAACGAGGTCAATGCGCTGTTGGGGCAACTAGACTCCACCGCACAGTCCACCGTTGCCGATCTCGGCAAGGTGCGCATTAACAAATGGAAGGCCGACAGTGACACCAAGCAGCAGGCCGAAGCCAATGCACAATCCGTGATTCGTAATCTCCAGACCGCATTTCCGGGGATGATTTCCGCGGTCCGTGCGGCGCCCGAAGACCTGCCCGCCAGCTTCAAGCTTTACCGCACTTTGGACGCACTCTACGACGTGCTGAGTTCGCTTACGGAATCTACCGGCGCTTTTGGGTCTAAAAGCGACTATCAGGCGCTTTCCGAAGATGTGAACAACTTCGAGCGTTTGCGCCGCGGCTTCGCCGATCGTCTGGAAAATCTTGCCAGCAATAAGCAGGCGGAAATCTCACAACTGCGCAACGAACTTCGCGCTGCCCAGGCCGCAGCGGCTCCCGCAGGAGCACCGAAGAAAGTGATCGTTGATGATAACGAGCCACCGCCGGTGAAGAAGCACGTTCGCAAGAAGAAGCCAACGACCAGCGCGGCCGAGAATCAACCCGGTGCCCAGCCGAATGCGAAGCCGGCAACGCCTCAGCAATAATCCTCTTTCTACGGCAACGCCTTGGCACTTTCCCAGGTCGGCAGCAGATTCCCATATTACCTTGGTACCTATAAAAACAACGTTTTCAACAACTTTGCTCGGGAACTCTGGAGGCCTCGCCGGGGTCTATGTTTACTAGGGTAAGTAGCGGTGGAGTCGCCCGTAATGGCCGGCAGCTGAAAGTTGTGGCCCCGAGATCCTATAATGTTAAGGTACGCCATAAGGTCTTTGGCGGGAGCAGTTACCTTGAGTGATCTCGCAAGCGCGATTGGAATTCCGGCGGAAGAAGCCAGTATTGTGGCCGAACTAAAGGCCGGATCTGAGGACGCCTACGCCTGGCTCATCGGTCAATACCACCAGCCCATTTATAGCCTTGTGTATCGCATGGTGAACGATCCCTCGGATGCGGCGGATACGGTACAGGAAGTCTTTTTAAAGGTGTTCCGGGGCATGAAGAATTTTCACGGGGAGTCGAGCTTGAAGACCTGGATTTATCGCATCGCGCTGCACGAAGCCTCCAACCGTAAGCGTTGGTGGTTTCGGCACAAGTCGCGTGAGACCTCTATGGAAGGTCCGGAATACGACAGTGATCAGATCCACGTGTTGGCCCCGCGCGAGCGCCTAGTGGATAAGGGTGACTCGCCCTTTGACAGCGCGGTGCACCAGGAAGTTCGCGCCCATATTGAAGAAGAGCTCAAGCATGTTCCAGAGCCGTTTCGCACTACGCTGATCTTGCGCGACCTGGAAGAGATGTCGTACGAGGAAATTGCCGAGATCACTGAAGTGACATTGGGGACCGTCAAGTCCCGCCTGACGCGCGGACGCGAAGCGCTAAAGCAGCGTTTAGCGGAATACATCCGGCAAGTAGGACCACAACTTGGGTTGCGCGCGCCCAACCAGCGCGAGACCACATCCGATCATCGGTTGGCCGCCGGCGGAGAGCTTGAGGTGACTTCATGAACTGCGCCCAAGCCAAGACGTTATTTTCACCGTACCTTGATGGTGCGGTCACCGGCCGTGAGATGCACGCCGTCAGCGGACACCTCAACACCTGTGCGGTTTGCAGCCGAGAGTATTCGATGTTGATTGAGTCGCAAAGCCTGTTGAATTCTCTGGGCCGAAAGAAAGCCCCAGCCGACCTGGCATTGCGCTTGCGAGTGGCCATTTCCCAGGAAGCGGCGGCGGTACGTCAGCCCCTTTTCCAGGGACTTCGCGTGCGTTTGGAAAATGCTTTGGATGCTTTCATGGTACCTGCGACAGCTGGCGCAGCGGCGGCGGTCATTGTATTTGGGCTGCTGATGGGCTCCTTGGCTATACCGGCGCAACTCGAGGCATCTCGGGCCGACGTGCCACTACCGACGCTTTTGCACACGCCTCCGGAATTGCAGTCGTCCGGATTTGGACTAGGTGTGGGTTCCATCAGCGCTGATTCGGTGGTGGTCGAGGCTTACGTGGATGCCAAGGGCCGCGTGGAGGACTACCGGATCATCTCCGGGCCGCGGGATGAAGAAAACTTTTTACCGCAACTCAACAATGCGCTGATCTTCACCGTGTTCCGGCCAGCGACCGCTCTCGGCCGTCCCACCACGGGACGCGCGGTGCTCTCCTTTTCCAAGATCAACGTCAAGGGGTAAACACCTCCCCCGGTCGGGGCGATCGCCTGCAATCGTCCTTCGCATCTTTACCATCACAGGCCGGTTTATACTCGGAGGCCATGTTTTCTATCCGCATACTCTTGTTGTTAACACTTGTGTCCGTCGGCCTCATGGCCCAGATCGCCTCCAATCGCCAACCACGCGCTGACAATCCACGCTTCTCCGCGCTTGCTGATCAGTTCATCAAGGAATCGCTAGCGCTCTCGCCGGTGACCGCATCCCAAGCCGGCTATCACCAGCACAAAGATTCTCGTACCGGCAAAACCATCGCCCTCGATGCCGAACTCGACGACCTGAGTCCCGCCGCCTTCAACCGCCAAGCAAAGTTTTATGAAGCGTGGCGCGATCGCTTTCGCAAGCAGTTCCCCCCCACGACCCTCTCACTAGAAGACCAAGCTGACTGGCACATGATTGATGACCAGGTTTCCTACAACCTGCTCGAGCTGGAGCACATTCAGAGTTACCGCCACCAGCCGACGATCTACGTGGAGCTCATCGGCAATGCGCTTTTCCTGCCCATGACCCAGGATTATGCCTCGCAGGAAATTCGCATGAGTCACGTGCTGTCACGCGTGCGCCAGATTCCGCGTGCCATCGAACAGGCAAAACAGAATCTGGTCTCGTCCGACCCCGTGTTTATCAACACCGCCGTGGAAGAGAACGACGGCAACATTGATCTGATTGAGAACATGGTGCGCAAGCAGATTCCCGACAAATCACCATTGTTCGCCGAATATCAGAAAGTAGCGCCTCCTGCCCTCGAATCTTTGCGCAACTTCTCGCGCTGGCTGAACGACGGCCTTGCTAAGCGTCCCTCGCCAGAGGGCGCTTGGCGACTCGGCAAGAATTTCTACGACCAGAAATTCCGTTATCTCATGGAAGTGGACCTTACTCCCGAACAGGTGCTGGCGGATGCCGAACACGACCTGCGGGAGGTCCGGGCTGAAATGCTCAGCATTGCCATTCCTATGCACAAGGAGCTTTACCCGGGCCACAGCGATCATTCCGACCTCAACGGCAGGGAGCGCGAGAACAAAATTATTGGCGAAGTATTGGACAAGATTTCCCTGGAGCATGCCCAGCGCGATCAACTGCTGGAGGCGGTGCAGCGCGAGGTTGAAGGAATTAAGCAGTTTATCCGCGAGAAGAAGATCGTTTCGCTGAGTGACCGCGAGAATTTGAAAATCATTCCCACACCGCCGTTTATGCGCGGCGTTTACTCGGTCGCGGGCTTTCACAATCCACCGCCCCTCGAGCCGAATGCGGAAGCGCAGTACTGGGTGACTCCGATCGACCCCAGCGTTCCAGAGGCCAAAGCCGAGTCCAAATTGCGTGAATACAACCGTTGGGCGCTGCAGTGGCTGACCATTCATGAGGCTCTGCCCGGCCACTACATCCAGTTTGAACATGCGGACAATGTCCAGCCGCTCACCCGCCGGTTGCTGCGCGCGCTCTTCGGCAATGGCCCATACATCGAAGGGTGGGCAGAATACATCGCGCAAATCATGATGGATGCGGGATTCGACGATAACGATCCGCGCTTCCGCCTGGTGATGCGCAAGATCAGGCTGCGCGTAATTTCGAACGCCATTCTGGATGTCCGCATGCAGACTATGGGCATGACCGACCAGCAGGCGCTGGAGCTCATGACTCGCGACGCCTTCCAGACCCAGGCCGAAGCTGAAGGCAAACTGCGCCGAGCCAAACTCACCTCGGTGCAGCTCCCAACTTACTACGTGGGTATGCGGCGCTGGCTTGAGCTGCGGCACAAGTACCAGCAACGCGCGGGAGACAAGTTCAGAGATCTTGAGTTCCATAACAAAGTGCTGGATGAAGGTGCGCTGCCGCTGCCTTTGCTGGAAGGAATTGTGCTGCCCGCAGAAACGCCGTAAGCCTGGCTGAAAAGGACGGAAATCCCAATGCAAGTCACCATTCCGGGAAATAACCCGTTCGCTATACTGACCGCGGTTGTGGCCCCAGCCATCCTTACCAACGCCTCTTCGGTGCTGGCGCTGGGGACGAGCAATCGCTTGGCACGAGTGGTGGACCGCACCCGCGTGGTCGCCTCACATCTCGCTAACCTCGAACCCGGCGGGGCAGAGCACAACGCGTGGTCGGCGCAACTGGATGGTCTTCAAGTGCGGGCCCAGCTCTTAGTAAGGGCGTTGAGGGCTGTCTATGCTTCTCTAGGTTTGTTCGCCTCCGCAGCACTCGTCTCAGTGCTCGGTTCCATCGTGGCCTATTACGGTAGCCAAATAACGTTTAAGATAGCGGTCACTCTCAACTTATTGACAGGGATCGCAGCGGTGCTCGGCCTCGCTACCGGGTGCACATTAATGGTTCGTGAGACCAGACTTGCAGTTCAGGGTTTGACGGAAGAAGCCAAGCTCGCCGGGGGAGCGCGTCGGTAGCATGCTGCGTTAAACTCCGCTTAATTCGTGCAACTTGGTCACGGTGTTCCAATTGCGTGTGGTTGCGCTGACGGCAAGCAGCTTCTCGAATGCGTTATTGGACAATTTGCTCCTGCCATAGCCATCCGGACAGTACAAGTAAATGTCCTTGCCTGAACAGCGGAACTGATCGGGAGCTGCACTCAACCGCTGAAGCGATTTCAAGGCCGCGTCCTCCGGGACACGTGCCAAGAAAGTCACGTGAAGTTTGGAAGCATCAATGCCGCGTTGCTTCAAAAACGGATTTCTCTCGATTATGTGCAACAATTCCTCCGGTGTTTTCACGATGACAGTGACCGCAAGACGGAACTTCCGCAGAAGCATTTCTTTGATCTTGTCTGACAATTGCGCTGGCGTATCGGCGGGCGCTTTGAAAATCATGTTTCCGCTCTGCAAGTAAGTTCTCACCTCATCGAAGCCCATGCCGAGGCAGGCTTTGCGGAGCTCCTCCATCTTGACCGTGCCGTGTCCCGCGACGTTGATCCCGCGAAGCAAGCCTACGTACGTCATTTTGTCCGTGGACTTCTGCATGCAGGAAATCCTATCACCGTAGCCCGGTGGGACTTGTTTGGTTCAAAATGGCAAAACTTTACACCTCGTCCAATTGATATTTGTGCTGTTCCTCTAGCCGTGTTCCAGCTACAATTGCTTGTCCAGGTTTGTGGTCCATGCCGCGAGTAAAAGATACCCGCACTAGAGTTCGAAGACAAAAACCGTATCAAGGCACAGTTCTTTTGGCGGACGCTGTAAATTCACGTCTGATTTCTCTTTCTCAGTCGGCTGGCAAGGCGGGATTTTCGGTGCTCCTGGCCGATTCCTCAGCGCACTGCATTTCCCTTTGCGCGGCTTACGAACCTGACGTTGTTCTGATCGATCAGGACTTCTTGGCCGTGGATGAATGGTCCGTTCCCGAGCAGTTGCGGTTGGTAAGCCCCGGCACTGCCATCGTCATGAGTGTTGAAGACTGCAATCAATGGGCGCCGTTGCCGCCTTTCGTGAACGCCGTCGCCAAGCGCAACGATCGCGCAAAGATCATTTCCATTCTTCGTGGAATGCTACTGGCGGGAACTCTTTCGCTGAAACCCAAACCAGCCTTTCCGGCCGGCGTTGTCGTAAGTTAGCTTTCCGTCGTTCTCCCAATAAGAAGCCAGCCCATAGCCCCATCCCGCTGTTGTACAATCCTGCCGTTTTGCTTAGGAGATTATTGTGATCGCGAGAGTTTGGCATGGATACACCAAGCCCGAACACGCTGACGCGTATGAGTCCATGCTGAAGCCTGAACTTCTTCCCGGCATCAGCAAAGCCAAGGGTTATCGGGGAAGCTATTTGCTGCGCAGAGCGGCTGGTGACGAGACCGAATTCATCACCATCATGCTGTGGGATTCTATTGATGCCATCCGCGCGGTCGCCGGGCCTGACTACGAGACAGCAATCATTCCCGAAGAGAGACGCAAATACTTGTCCCGTTATGACCCGAAATCGTTACACTACGAGATCGCCGCTATGCACCAAGCCACAGGACTCTCCTCCATCGTGTCATGATGAAGTCAGAGCGCAGGTCTTACAGTGTTCATTATTGCGACGGTCTGGAGAGATTCCCGAGCTAGCTCTCTACCAGATGGTTGCGTGGATTTTATCTGCCCACATGTACCAGGGATCGCCATAAAGGTCCGTGTCCTGCTCAAACTGGATGCCGAAGTCGTCACCCCAACTCGTGGCCACGGCAGGCAGCCAGGTGTTGATGTTGTATTGGGTGCCGTCAACTTGCAGCACTGCGTAATGCAGATATTTCTTGTTAGGATCGCGCTCCAAATACCACTTGACCGTGTGCCAGGTTCCCGGCGCCCATTTCTGGCACGCTACCGCCGTGTGCTGCCAATAGTGTTTGGTATTGTTCCAGATGTCCCAATGGCCGCCGCCGTAGTCGCACTGCGTGCCCCACAGATATTTGAAGCCGTGGGTTGAAAAGTAGGCATCAAATTCCATCGCTTGGGCGACGTAACGGCCGTTCGGTTGTTTGGTTTTAGGAGCGTTCCACTGGAAGGTAATGCTCCAGATGACGTGGTTGGCCCAATTCTGGTTTCCAAATTTGCGCACGAACAGGTTATCGGCCCATAGATTGTATCCACCCTTGAGGTAGGTCTGCATTGACTTACCGTCAATTGCTGGGTTGGTGACACCCTGCTTGAACCAAAAGATTCCGGTTGTGCCGTTCGCACATGCGCTGCAGCCATGCCAGCCGCTCATCTCGTCAACGTTGCTATAAACTTGCGCGCTCGAAGGAGGACTAGGAATCAACCCACCTCCGCCGACTCCGCCACCACCTCCTGATCCGGCCACGTTTACCGTCAGTGACGCGCTACCATTCGCACCGGTAGCGTCCCATGCTTTCATTACTACCGTGTGGGTTCCAGTACTCATGCTGACGGACTGGCTGATGCTGGTGGCAGAGGTGTTCTGCCGGAAGACGAGGCTTGAATCCACATAAATAGTCCAGCCGGTAATCGCATTGCTTGAGCTGGCTGTTGCCGCCAACGCGATGGGGGAGCTTGCTCCCGAAGCCTTCGCCGCCACGTTGATAGAGGCGAAGCCTGGGCAGGCCGCCAAAAAGACATAACCGATTAATTTTAGTGCGCTTCGCATAAACCTCTACCTCGCAGTTCCAGCTGGTTTTTAAGGTGGAGGAGAGGAATAACAGAGCGACGAGGCGTTTCCCATCAGAGAAAGGCCTCAGGATTGATGATTTGAGTGACCCTGGATTTTGAGAGAGTGTCTAAGGCATCTGCCCGGGGGAAGATGTGGGCAGTTAGCTCACGAGGGCGGGGATTCCAGCCGTGCCACAAGCATCTTTTGAACTGACGGCTTTAGTCGCTGAGGGGCGTGCGGTCCCCCTTTTACGCAGCCTCTGACTTCGCACTTGTCACGGTCAGCAGGTTCCCCATGCCCATGGAGGTCAGGATCTCGCGTTGAATTTGGCCAGCCGTGTCATTGATAGGTTGCAGAGCGCCAACGATTGGTCCGATAAGAGTCCGCATTGGGCGGTGGCCTGCCGGTGTTTCGATCAATTTGGCGACTAGGTCCGCAACTTCTTGTACCGGCACCGCAGAAGACACGATGGCTGAGAATACCGATTGCGGCACCTTCGCGGTTTCGCCGTACTCAGCGGACCTCGCCACGTCGGCGGCAGGCTCGGTCTTACCGAAGATCTCGGTCGCAAAGGGTCCCGGCTCCAAGCTGATGGAATCGACGCCCTGCTGCGAGAGCTCGTACCGATAGCTTTCAGCAAGAGCCTCGAGCGCGAATTTCGTTGCCGTGTAGAGGCCCATGCCCGGTAAGACGGCGCGGCCTGCCCCGCTTGAGACGTGAATAATAAGTCCCGAACGTTGGCGTCGCAGGTGCGGCAGCACGCAGCGGTTCATGCGCACCACTCCGAAGAAATTCGTGTCGAAGATGCGCTGCGCCTGCTCGAGCGTGAATGCCTCCGTCAGTCCCCATAGTGCGTAGCCCGCGTTGTTGATCAAAACATCGATTCTTCCCGCATCCGCAATCACTTCGGCGACGGCACGCTCGACGGAGCGTTCATCGGTAACGTCGAGGTCCACCACGCTAAGCGCCAGCTTCTCGCTCGAGGCCAATTGCAGCAGCTGCTCGCGACGCGCTGCGTTTTTAGTGTTGGAATCCCGCATTGAGGCGAATACGCGATAGCCTTTCCGCGCCAAGGTCTCAGCAATCACTCGGCCGAAACCGCTGCTGCTCCCGGTTATAAGGACCACCTTTTGTGAGTTCATTGTGACTACCCCTGGCCTGCTTGGCGCAGCAAAAGATGAACTCTGGAGCCGCTGATGTCAAGCAATATCGCTCAAAATCGCCGAATGGTTATCAACCCATTGGTGGAGTGGACGGCGTCCGCAGCGATCGTATCCGCGCGTGTTTTCGCGCCGGCCCGCTCTTCAGAGACAGTTGCAGGGATATGTCGGAATGACGACTGTTCGAAATGACAGAATCTAGTTCTTGGCTTGCCGGCTGCGCAGGACGTCAATGGCTTTGTTCAACTGTTCGTCTTCCTGCTGTTTTTCGATTTTCTTCTCTTCATCGCGCGGTAAGGCGTTTCCGTCTTCGTCCGGCAATACCGCGTCCTGATTAGCGTCTGCCACCAGAATGTTGGGGGTGATGGCTGCGTCCTGAATAGCTTTGCCGCTCGGGGTGTAGTACTTCGCTATAGAAAGAATCAGGGCCGAACCGTCGGGAATCTCAATCAGCTTCTGGATGGATCCCGCGCCGAAGGTCTTGTCCCCGACAACGTCGCCGCGGGCATTCTCCAGGACCGAGCCCGCCACTACTTCGGCCGCACCTGCCGTGCCGCGGTTGACCAGCACCACTAACGGTAGGTTGGTGAGTGCCTTCTGCGGGTCAGCATTAAAAGTCTCGCGAGGATACTTCTGACCTTGCAGGTAGGTAATGACTCCATGATTCAAAAACAAATTGGCGATTGCGACGCCTTCGGCTTCGTCTCCATCAGCGCTGTCACGTAGATCGAGGATCAGTTTCTTGGCCCCATCACGTTGCAGGGTCTTCAGGTCGTTAGCGATCTCCTGCGCCTTGCCCTTGTTGATGACGCTGACCTTGATGTAGCCAATTCCGTCCTGCAACAGCTTGTCACTTACCGGGGGCAAGTTCACGATCTCGCGCGTGAGGGTCACTTTCTGCGGTTCGGCGCGGCGCGCGCGCACTACTGAGACGCTGATGGTAGATCCGGGAGGCCCGGCAAGGATGTCGCGGACTTCGGCTAAGGACATGTCGCGCGTACTCTTGGTTTCGATGGCCTCAATGATGTCCGAGCCTTCGAGGCCAGCTTTGTCAGCTGGTCCACCCGGAACGACTGCAATGACTGCGGCATAGCCATAGCGCTTAGAGATTGCTGCGCCGATGTCACCTTTGCCTTCTTTCTTGTGGGCCTTGTATTCCTTATATTGCTGCGGGTTCAAGTAGCTGGAATTCGCATCCAGCGACTCAAGCAGCCCGTGAAGGGCGCCATCGGTCACCTGCGGAATGTTGGGCTCTTCCACGTATTCACTGCGAATGCGTGAAAGAACTTCGCTATAAACGCCGAGCTGCCGGTAAGCGCCGTCATTGCTGGAAGCGCGCACCACCAGGCCGCCTGCCGCTACGAACACGACCAATGCCAGAGAAATACTCAGGATGGTTGCTTTAAGTCTATTGGACATCGAAGCTCACTTGTTGAGGATGGACTATTCCTTGCGCCGGAATGTCTCAATTATACCCGTTTGATGCCGCGGCCCCTAGACTAGCTTCTGGATTTGTGCCCCCGCAGTAACACTCTTGGGAAGTGACAGGTCAGGGAGCAAGGCGATTACGTCGTAAGTGTTTTAATAACAAGGCGGCCAGCGAAATCAACAGCAGGTAGGTGATCAGTCCTCCGCTGAAGTTCAGTCCCAGCCCGAGCACCCACAGCACAAAAAGGATCGCCACCAACGCCCACAGCATGGATTCATCCGTTCCCGCCTAAATTTGCGGCGTCAACACTGGGCTGCCATCTCGACATATGGCTCTTGCCACGGCACATGCAAGAGATTCGCTTATTGTTCATGGTGTTGTCCGCAACCGGCTTTCGAGGAGATTTGCAGACATCTCGACTGCCAGGGCCTCCATCTTTCTGGCGGGAGGGAGTTATGAGTCATATTCACAACTATGGGGCAGACCACAAAAGCCTGCGCGATCGCGTCGTCGTCATCACCGGAGCATCCAGCGGGTTTGGCAAGGGAGCGGCCCTAAAGTTTGCCGATTCTGGAGCACACCTCGTGCTCGCCGCCAGGCGTAAACGTCTTCTCCGGGACCTGGCTGGGGAGTGTCAATCGCTGGGAGTCCAGGCCATTGCTGTGGATGCGGACGTCACCGACCGTGACGAGGTCAGAAAGCTGGCGCGCCGGGCGGTGGAGGAATTCGGCCGGATTGACGTTTGGGTAAATAACGCTGGCGTGGCCACGATTGGACGCTTTGATGAAGTCCCGATGGAAGAGCATGAGCAGGTAATTGCCACCAACCTGCTGGGCGCAATGTATGGGTCCTATTACGCTGTACGCCAGTTTCGTGAGCAGGGCGACGGCACTCTCATCAACGTTGCTTCCTACCTGGCAGAGGGTTCATCACCGTATTACGCTTCCTATGTTGCTTCTAAACACGGGGTTCGTGGGCTGGGCATGAGCCTGCGCCAGGAACTGGAAGCCAACCGGGAGGACGCAATATATGTTTGCACCGTAATGCCGACCTCTATGGATACTCCCTTTTTTGAACATGCCGCGAACCACAGCGGGCATCCAGTGGAGCCGATTCCGCCCGTTTATGACCCTGAGCAGGTGATTGATACGATTGTTGATCTCGCCCTGAACCCGCGTCCCGAAGTTGTTGTCGGCCGTCGCGGAAAGGTGGGGCGGATCAGCGGCAAACTGATGCCAAGACTGACGGAGCGCTATATGGCACGCCAAGTCCACAAGCTCATTAGCGACCGCAAGTCGGCGCGCGACAGCTCGGGCGCACTGTTTAAGCCAATGGAATCGGGGACTGAGATTCACGGCGGCTGGAGAGAGTCCGGCTCGGGCCTAGGCAAGGTCCTCACCGCAGTAGGCATAACCGCCCCAGCCGCACTCGCCCTGGCGATGCTGGCACGCCGGCGCGGACGCGATCTGGGGAAAGCGGCGTGATCTGACTCAATCGCGCCCTAGGCGGCGGTTCATGATCACGTAGAGATGGTGCGCCTCGTGGATCAGAAAGAAATCAATCCACTGGGAAACTGAGAGCGCCCCGAAGGCCGGGTGAATGCCCACACGGGCCAACTGCTCCGATGAGAGTCGCCCCGCCATTTCGATAAATTGTTGGCGAAGCCCTCTTAACTTTTTGAGCAATTCTGCGCTCGGCAAGGCGACTGTTGCCGTCCATTCGGGGTCGCTGTCCGCGCGATAGCTGGGCAGAGTTGGGCGGTTTTCCTTCAAAATAAGCTGCAAACGGTACATGGTTGACGCATGATGACGGACCAGGTGCGCCAGATTTTCGTACGCCGACCACTTACCTGAAGGTGGACGCTGCCGCAGCGTGGTCTCATTGGCCCCGGCCAAGGCCAAATCGAGCGAGTCAAGTTGGGTTTCGAGCCGGGCTTGCAATGAGGGTGCTAGCGGCATATTTTTGCAACTCTTCCTGTGCTCAGCTTGTCTGATGTGGTGAACGGGTCAGGGTCGCACAGTCTGATAAGCATGGAGAGGAAACATGGCAGACCTGAGGTATCCCATCGGAAAGTTTGTCCCCCCAAAGAGTATTTTGCCAGAAGAACGCGAGCGCTTGCTTGACCAAATCGAGGAAGCTCCGGCAAACCTGCGGGCAGCGGTGAAGGGACTATCCGAGCAGCAACTGGACACACCTTATCGGCCGGACGGCTGGACGGTCCGCCAAGTGCTGCATCACGTGCCCGACAGTCACATGAATGCCTTCATTCGGTTCAAGCTGGCGCTCACTGAGGATGAACCAACCATTAAGCCCTACCATGAGGAATTGTGGGCCAATTTGGGCGACGTTCGCGGCACTCCGCCGGAGGTCTCGCTCGTCCTTCTGGAATCGCTGCAGCAAAGATGGAATTGCCTGTTGCGTTCCCTAAAACCGGCGGACTGGAAGCGCACCTTTCGCCATCCCGAGCTCGGCTTGATGGATCTGGATACGACCTTGGCGATGTACGCCTGGCACGGACGTCATCACACGGCTCACGTGACTTCGCTACGCGCACGCAAGGGCTGGAATTAGAGCTTCGCGAAGGCAATAACGGCAATGGCTGGGTCCCAAGGGCTGTCTGCATTTTCTGGTTCAATGGTGAGATGGAGCGCGCCCGAAACCAGGAGAAGGTATCCGATGCGAGCATTGCTAAAGACATTCTTGTTGGCATTCGTCGTCACTGGTGCCCAGACTCAACAGTTCACAACCGGAGCCGCCAAACCGGCGCCATCTGCGGCGGACGTAGCCCCGCGCCCTGCGGCGCTGATTGCGCGCGCAAAGGCGCTGGAGCTGAACACTCCGTACGTTGCTCCGCCCGGGGATGCGCTCGTACACCATGCCGGCGGGTTCGCCAAAGTGATGTGTTCCGCGGTGTTCATCACCGGACTCGATCCCGAGTTCGCCGCGGAGAATGTCGGCTACTTCACTGCGCCATACGATGTGCGGGCAAGGCTTGGCAAGCCGGTCGTTGACCGGGAGCACAAACAGGTGAGAGTCGCCCTGCCGAACGGGGTGACCCGCACCGCCGTCTACCTCGGGGATCAAGGTTGCGTGTCTCTTCCATTAGGAAAGGACTCGGTCAGCTTCAAGCCGGTGAAGCTTCAGAGCAGTTTGCCGAATGCTTCGGAGCAGGCCTGGCCCATGGGCGACCTGCTGCCGAGTGGACCACCTCCCCGCGAGCTCGACGTGGCGAAATTAAAGGAAGCGGTGGATGCGGCTTTCGCGCCGCCGGAGGCGAAGACGGCGGCCTATGTGGTGACTTGGCGGGGACGGCTGATTGCCGAGCGATACGCGCCGGGGATCACGCCACAGACGCCGCTCGAGAGTTGGTCTATGGGCAAGAGCGTCACTGCCACGCTGATGGGTGTGCTGATCCAGCAGGGCGCCTACGAACTGTGGCAGCCGGCGCCCATCCCGGAGTGGCAAGAAGGGAATGACCTGCGCTCTGAGATCCGGATTGCTGATCTGCTGCACATGTCGAGCGGACTTCGCATCAAAGCGCCCCTGGATCCCGATTATGATCCCAACGGCACGTATGCCGACCACTTGTATCTTTACACGGGCGGCGTGGACTCGTTCCACTACGCGGCCACCCGGCCGCTGCAATGGCTGCCGGGGAAAGTGGGGCGTTATCGCAACACTGACCCGGTCTTGACCAACTATCTGATCCGGCTGGCAGTGGAGAAGCGTGGCGAGCAGTATCTTTCATTCCCTCGGCGTGCATTATTCGACAAGCTCGGCATGCGCACTATGGTCGTGGAGACCGACCCATTCGGCAACTTTCTCATGCAGGGATATGAGTTCGCGTCGGCACGCGATTGGGCGCGTCTGGGGAATCTGTATCTTGAGGACGGAGTCTGGAAGGGAGAGCGAATCCTGCCCGAAGGATTCGTGAAGTTCGTCAGCACGCTGGCGCCGGCCTGGGTCGCCGACCATAACCCGGTCTACGGCGGCTTCTTCTGGATCAACGGCGACCTCTCATACCCGGTGCCGAGGAGCGCTTACTTCATGTCAGGCGCTGGCGGGCAGACGACTATGATTATTCCCTCTCACGACCTCGTCGTGGTGCGGCTAGGGCACTTCAAAGGCGCGGAAGAAGGCGAGAAGAGCTTCAAGAAGTCTCTTGCGTTGCTGATGAAAGCAGTTCCTCCCAGCAAATGAGCGTTGCGTCTAAACCTCGGAGATTCTCTTCAACATCTCCAAGACAAAAGGAGAAAATATATGAGCACGATTACAGTCAAAGATGGCACCACGATTTACTACAAAGACTGGGGATCCGGGCAGCCGATTGTTTTCTCACATGGCTGGCCGCTTTCAGCCGACGATTGGGACACGCAAATGTTGTTCTTCCTCAAGCACGGCTATCGCGTTATAGCCCACGACCGGCGCGGACATGGCCGCTCCTCGCAAACCGCTGAGGGCCATGACATGGACCATTACGCCGACGATCTGGCGGCGCTGACCGCACATCTTGACCTCAAGGACGCGATCCACGTCGGCCACTCGACTGGCGGTGGTGAAGTTGTGCACTACATAGCGCGACACGGACAAGACCGCGTCGCAAAAGCGGCGATCCTCAGCGCGGTCCCACCGTTAATGGTGAAGACTGCGGCCAATCCAGGCGGGCTGCCTAAGGCCGTGTTTGACGACCTCCAGGCACAACTCGCCGCCAACAGGGCTCAGTTCTACTACGATTTGCCGGCGGGACCGTTCTATGGCTACAACCGGCCTGGCGCGAAACCATCCCAGGCGGTGATCTGGAATTGGTGGCGTCAGGGAATGATGGGAGGAGCCAAGGCGCACTATGACGGCATTGTCGCCTTCTCCCAAACGGACTTCACCGAAGATCTAAAGAAGATCACAGTTCCAGTCCTGGTAATGCATGGCGATGACGATCAGATCGTGCCTTATGCCGATTCCGCACCGTTGTCGGCAAAGTTGCTGAGGAATAGCACATTGAAAACCTACAAGGGCTTTCCTCACGGCATGCCCACGACTGAGGCCGCCACGATTAACACCGACCTGCTCGCGTTTCTCAAAGCTGAAGCGAGAGTAGCCGCGTAATGACGAGTGGCCCGGCCTTTCACTTTTCCGGAAGGCCGGACCACTCCGTTACAGGAATGGGGATAGCTAGACTATTTAGTCGGCGGTGCCGCCGCCGTCTACTACCAGTGTGGCTCCGGTCATAAAAGAGGAATCGTCAGAAGCCAGGAAGAGGGCGGCTTTAGCGATTTCGTCGGCAGTGCCTACTCTTCCCATGGGGCGGTTGGCGGCGCCCGCCATGTAATCTTCCAGCCGCATTCCGCGCTGCCTGGCGTCTTCCGGGAGCATGGGCGTTTCCACATCACCAGGACAAATGCAATTCACCCGAATTCCCTGCCGGCCATGGTCAACCGCCATGGCTTTCGTCATGAGAACCATGCCCCCTTTGGATGCGCAGTAAGAGACGGCTCTGTCGCCGCCCACCAAGCCCCACCCCGAGCTGTTATTGATGATGACGCCGCTGCCCTGGGCGATCATGCCCGGCAAAACAAACTTTGACATCAGGAATGCGCCTTTCAGGTTGATGTCCATGGTGAGGTCCCATTCTTCTTCGCTGCACTCCAAAGCAGTGTTTGGGTAGTAGACGCCGGCATTGTTGAACAGCACGTCAATTCTGCCGAAGACCCGCAGGGTTTCAACTATCGCCCTTCGGCACTGGGCGGCAAAACGCACGTCACAGAGCGTGAACGATGCTTGCCCGCCAAGCTTGCAGATTTCATCCACCACATCGCGTCCGCGCTCCTGGTTGCGGCCGGTGATTGACACCTGTGCTCCCTCGCGCGCGAAAAGCAATGCTGTGGCCCGGCCCATGCCGGAAGTTCCGCCGGTAATAAGCACTACCTTGCCCGCCAATCGCATAGGCAGAGATATTCCCATAAGTGGGTTGCGGGCGTCGAACCAGTGGGGCGCGCTAGTGTCACCAGACGGTTTGCAATCGGCGCGGATTACGCCGTTACGGACTTGCTCGAAGCAGTCGACCCTCGTTTCCGCCGGACCATTGCAGGTTGATGACCGGCCGGGCGGAAGACGGAGCAATCGTCGCGGAGCGGCGCGCTGTCAAATCGCTACGGCCATAGTCGAGTTGCACCGCGTCGGTGAGGCCGTTGTAGAAGAAACGAACTCCGTAAACTTGGTCTGGCAGGCCCAGTATTACAAACTCGGCGCCTGCAGGCGGAGAGGGATCGATCCTCTTGAGATCGGCGAGGAGTTCTCTAGTAATGCGCGAATTGGCGCGCCAGGCTGAGAGGTTATGTGACAGTCCCAATATGAAGAGCACTGTGAGCGCACCGGTTAAGACTTGGCGCAGGCGGCGCTCTGAAATCCCCTGCAGCATTGTGGCCAGCAACAAGGCCACTCCAATCGCCGGCAGGTAAATGACCCGCGAAAGCAGCAGGGATTCATCTCGGTTCCACAGCAGCGAATGCGCCGGCAACGGCGTAATTATGAGCCAGCACAGGCTGAACCAAATGTAGCGGCGCATGTCCGCGGGCACCTTGACCGTGGTTGCCATGGCGAAGAGCAAAGCTGTGGTAGCAGCCGCCAGCAGCACAAATCGATTTGCGCTGGGCGCGAACCAGTTGTAGCCCAGCAAAGCCTCGCTCGGCGCGCGCACGAACAATGCGGTCAAGGTCTTGCGTCCGATCGTCAATGCGGCGGTGGAGCCGCCAGCCATCTGGTATCCGCCAATCCCTTGCAAGGTGTGAAGGCGATAAAGAAAGCTCAATGCGGCCACGGCTACGAATCCCAAAACTGGTTTTAGGTGTAATCGCCGCAGCAAGAAAAATTCAACCAATAGAAGCAGGAAAGGAAGCACATAGGCGCTTTCCTTCGCGCAAGTGGCAAGCAGGAACAATCCCAGGGCGAAGCCATAGGCGGTTTTCAGGCCGCGTATCCGAAATCGCGCGTAGAACACCAGTGCCCAGACTGTGAGGGCGGTCGCCAGCATGTCGAAACGGGCCGCAATATATGTGACTGCCTGAACATTGATCGGCAAAACAGCGAACAGCAAAGCCGCCGTGGTAGCGAAGCTTGTGGGAAGCTCCAGCGCGCGGCAAAAGAAAAAAATGCCAGCGATGACGCAGAGATGTAAAAGAATGTTGACCAGATGATGCCCCGGCGCCCAGGTGTGCCACAGCCGGTAGTCCAATGCTAAACTCGCGAACCCGAGCGGGCGAAAGAACAGGTGATAACCGGAGGGTTCAACCTGACCTTGCGTAAACTGCTCCCGGATAATGCGCAGCAAGGGCGCGCTGGCTTTTTGCAGGTGGACGAAATCGTCACTGACGAAATACACGGACAACGCCGGGAGATAGACGAGAGCGCCCATTCCCAATGCCAAAAGCAATCCGGGCTTGTCGTTCCCCTCTGAAGACGAAATTTCTTGAGCAGCTTGTTCTCGGAAAAGCAGTTGGGACAACAGAACGGTCACGAAGAACAGCATCGCGAAGTTCTGAACCAGGTTCCAACGGTTATCTGGTCGGGTCAGCCACAAAGCTACTGAAAAGATCAGAAACGCGCCCAGGAAGACGAGTCCTAATCTGACAGCCTGAGGTTGGTTTCCCTTGTGAGACGCCATCAAGAGGAACGCATTATATATAAGGACTAATTAGTCGCACGCCCAGCTGGCAGCACACGCAGGTGCAGCTAGTCCCAAAAAATCCGCCGGCACTGGTTGGGTGCAGGCGGATTTATATTGCTGCCAGGAAAAAATCAGAGATCGCTGCCGTCGGGAGGCGGCGGCGCTGCAGGCATCGCTGGCGCAGTTGTGGGCGGTGGACCTTTGAATTTCTTATAAAGGTGTACACCCGAACATTTGCGCCCACGCTCAGGCCGAAGTAGTATTCGATTTCCCCATGTCTGAGCCCGCTAAACCATCCCCGGAAGTTCCTCGTCCGGAGCCCGCAACTTCCACCGAAGTTTATGCGGTGCATGGCGCCGAGCCCGAAGTGCAGGCCTATGCGATGGCCAAATACTCGCGCTCCGCGCTTTCCATGAAGGAGTCGCTGCGCGAGATCAGCCAGCAGAAGGCAGAAAAATTCCTCAACACCTTTTACTTCCAGTATGGGCACCGGTCCATTGCCGATCTGGCCCATATCGCTTTGGCGGTTGAACGGCTTTCCATTCTGGCGGCGATCGCGCTGGTTGACGAGCAACGATGGGACGGGCAGGAGCGCTCCACCCGTTATCAGGATTTTCGCAAGAGCGGCTACTACGTCCCCGAATTTGGTGGCAATGCGGAAGCGGTGCGGCTGTACCGTGAGGCCATGGACAAGCTTTTCGCGGAGTACGACTTTTTTTCCAACCAGACCTTTGAACACCTTCGCGATATAACTCCTCGCCCCCCGGAGATGAAGCCCGAGGCATACGAGCGCACCCTGCGTGCCCGCGCTTTCGATGTGTCACGGTATCTGCTGCCATTGGCGACCAACACGTCGTTGGGCGAGATCGTGAATGCCCGCACTCTGGAGTCGCAGGTTGCGCGCCTGCTCTCGCATACGCACCCTGAGGTGCGGCGGCTTGGCGGGTTGCTGAAAGAGGCGGCATTGAATCCGGCTTACAACGTCAACCAGGAGACGTGGAGGGCGCTGGTGGAGCAAATCCGCTCCCTTGATTCGGAGCTTGGCGATCGTGCTGCTGCGGAGCTACTCAAGCCGGTACGCGTGGCGCCCACCTTGGTGAAGTACGCTGACCCAAATAACTATGAGGTTGAAACCCGTCGCGAGCTTCGTAAGGCGGCAGTCGAGTTGATGAGGAACGCACCGGTTGATCCGGTGCGCTCGGTCGAATTACTCGACGACGATCCCCTGGAAGTCGAACTGGCTACAACCCTCCTATATGAGTATTGCAACTATCCTTACCGGCAAATTCGCGCTCAAGTAGAGCCGCTAAGTGGGGCGAGGCGCCAGGAGCTGATTGATCTAGGCCTGCGGCACCGTGGGCCGCATGACGAGCTGCTGCGCCCGTTTGCCGCGGGACAGCGGTTCCGCTTCGACATCCTTATGGATATTGGCGGGTTCCGTGACATGCATCGTCACCGCCGCTGCGTCCAGATCATGCAAGGCTTTACCTTTGCCCATGGTTTCGACATGCCACCGGAAATTGAGGCCGCAGGCCTTACTGGCCGCTACCAGGGGGTTATGAAAAACGTGACCGATGCCGCCGGCCAGATCACGTCTGTGATGTCCAAGGCAAGTGGCAACGGGGTGGCGGAATCGCCGGAGGCGGAATACCTGGTCCCGTTGGCCTACCGTAAACGGACGTTGTTCAAGATGGATTTTGCGGAAGCGCTGTACATTGCAGAATTGCGTACCACACCTGCCGGCCACGTCTCCTATCGCAAAGTGGCTTACGCCATGTTCGAGGAAGTTGCGAGTAAATACCCCGCGCTAACGAAATACTTCCGCGTGAAAGATGTTCAAGAGCCCGTGGATTTGCTCAAGCGCTAAACCGAATTCACCACAGAGTCACAGAGAAATTCGAGATATTCTATGTACCGCCCGCTGGAAATTTGAAATTTGAGTTTTCAGAGGAAAATGTTCGGGAGGGTGAGCGCGTTGTTTCTCGGGCCCAAATACGTACGGGATCAAAGAATATAGTCTTTAGAACGCGGAATGCACCCGCTCCTGGGATTGCTGTCATTGTATGGCGAAGCAATTGCGAACGGATTAGTGGCTATTCTGCAAAGAACATCACTTTCTTCACGTGAACTGGCTTACTCCCCTCAGCACCAAAATGAAATGGGTTGTCAGGCGTAAAACTCTTTTGCAGTTTCCAAACTCCTCCCAATACCCGGCGTTGCGACAACTGTGCGATGTACTCTGTGAGTTCTGTATTATCCGGGTCTCGATTGTTGGGAATAAACGGTTCCCTCTCGCATAGGTCACATCCTGTACTCGCGAGGTCCTCCATAGTGTCAAGTTCCACGACAATGTACCCGGGTGGCAACCTCGTATCAGTCTGAATCGTAGCCACCATCGCATAGGAAAGGCCTTTGTCATTGGCAGGTACTTGTCCTTCCGAGAATCGAAGTTCTTTCGGGTCGGGCCGTGGAGCGACTTGTAGTTTTAGTTTTTTTCCCATTCTTTCCAGATACTCTGTCACCCACAGTGCTACGCCACACTCACTCGGTGTTTGGTCGGGACGGAGATTCCTTTTGAAGTGCTGCTCATAACTGAACTCACCCTCACCTTCCTTCGCAGACGGAAGGCGATTCAAGATCGAGTCATGTAACTTTTGAGTCTCTGCGGCACAGCATTCCCTTATCTCGCTCCAAAAGGAAAATTTAGCGCCCTCCCCGCTGGCACCTGCGTCAAGTTCCCGACGCCGTGTGTACTGGCATTCGTGCTCCTTATCGTTTATCTTCTTTGTTTCTTGAATCATCCATTCGGCCACCTGCAAGTCGATGCTGTTGGGGAAAATAGGGTCGTTCGGAGCGACGGGCCCAGGCAGATTTAGCGTATTCCCAACCACATTGCCATTGCCGATTACCGCATTGTTTCCGCCTCCGCTCTGATTGATGTTTCCTGTCCTTTCGATTTGGGATGCCAATGCCAGACCAAAACCATTTGTTATTAGGATCGAGCCGCCAACACGTTCAACATCGGCCAATTTCAGGATATTGGCCGGATTAGCATTTCTCGGCAGAAAGACCAAAGAGACATGTGCCATCTGAGGGGCATGCGTCGAGGCCCGCTGTAGAAAAGACTGACTTAGCGTCATCTCCATTTCAAACTGCGCTTGTGTCGGAGAAAATAAGACACTCTTTTCAATTGCTGTGTCCTGCATCTCGTCAATTGTGTTATCAACTACTCGGCATATCAACATTAGATGGACAGCCCCTCTATATGGAAGGAATGGCTCTGCTCTCGCCACGACGCGCACTACATTCGGTGGTTTGGCACCCCACTCAGCCATCCATCCATCTCTCGGCATCTTGATATTAACTTCACCGAAATGAGCGCTATCCGTGTGCTTGACAGGGGCCCGCGGTGATAGCGGCTCCAATGGAACCTGAAGTGGAATGGTGGTGGAGACGGCTACCCACTTGTCGTACACCTTATAACCGGCCTTTTCCACGCGAATGCGAACGGAGCTGCCTTCCTGTACCCCTACAGATAGGTTCAGGACAAAGGAACCTTCTCGATCGGTCGTACCCAGATTGGCTTGATTTCCAACAAGGGTAATTGCAGCACCCTCAACTGGGGCGTGGGACTGCTGATCGCTGACAACGCCGGACATTGTCAGCCTCTTTTGCACCTGAGCGTCGGCAAAGACTAGGAGCACCAGGGTAAACAGCACAACCGCTGCTCGGGAATACTTTCTCATTGTTTCTGAAGCTGTAGCACTAGACTTTCGGCGGGAGGGTTTACGCTGGTGTCAGCCGGTTTAAAACCGCTCTTAGTGACGTGCAGGCGAAGAGGCTTTGACGCTGTGCGCAGATCAATCCTGAAGTTCCCCGAGTCCTCCGTTACGTACTGCTCGGTTCGGCCTGCTATTGTAATTATGGCTTGACCTATACCTTGATTCGTATCTTGATTAACCACAATTCCAGCGACAACGACGGATTCGGGTATCATCTTGTGATCCCGGAAGGAGGGAAAGATTCCTATCAGCGCCGCCACAATCAGGGCAACGGACGTTATGATGGCCGCAATTATTGTCGCCTTGCGCATGTTCTTCGGGAACAATGATTATAGTGGAAAAATTTGCGCTAGGCATTCTACTGCAAGAGATTGCTACTCAACGAGTTGCTTGCATCAGCTACTTCTAAATTTGTAATTCCCACCCCAACAAAAATTGCTATTCTTGGCGTTGCCCTTGGAGGAGAATGCTACCCTGCGTTGAGATGATCAAGACGAGGGTTAAGGCCTCCTTACTGTTGGTACTGTTGGCTTGCGGCGGTAGCGCAACGGAGCTTGTTGTGCTCTCTGCGCCCAACATGATTCTCATTGGAGCAGATAGTAGATACTCCAGGATCGGGCAAAATCCCGGAGCCGAGCTAGCGTGCAAAATCCACCAGTCCCACAATCTTTTTTTTGCATCGACGGGCCTCTATAGCGACAACATAAGCGGCTTCAATGTCGAAAGAATTGTGGAAAAAGCTCTCGCGAACAACAGCGGCACACCAGAGCAGTTGCTACAATCTCTTCGTGCGCGACTTATCGCCCCCCTGCAGAGAGAAGCGGCATTCATCAAACGTAAAGACCGAGCGCTTTACAACTACCTCTTACATGACAGAAGCATCCTGACTCTTGTAATTGTGCCTTACCCAAGCACCACATTTGCTGTGTACAGTTTGGACTTTCCTTTTGTCGGGACGAAGGTTACCGCTAAACCTGTCGAGCGTATTTGTGAACAGGGAGAGTGGTGCATACGAGTCATGGGGTCAGCTGCCGCCGCAACCTATGTTCGGTCTCATGACGAGCTTTTTAACATGGACGGCGTAAAGGTTATTGATTCGTTAATGGAAGTTGGTGCCAGGAACGACCCACAATTTATAGGCCTTCCCGTCAGCATCATCCAATTCTTGCCTTCTCAACCTGCAAAGTGGTTAAGGCAGAATGGGTGCCTTTACGTTCGGTGAGCGGCAGCAAGTTGAGTGATCAAGTCTCTTCAATATTGGCCGAACAATCCCGCACGGAATCAGCTCGAACTCACGAATAGGGGGCTCTGACTGCCCGCGACTTACGGAGTTTCCACCAGAGATGGATTATCCTCAAAACCCTTTCCAGCATGCCAAGTCCGTGAAGGCCGTATAACTGGCTTAGTCAGTCGATGCCAAAGGTCACCACCAAAAGATCGCGATTCTCCTGCCTTTGTGTCTCGGTGGTGACCCCCTTTTCCACAAACCGTGCCAAAGTGGGCCAAAAATAACAATGGCCGGAATGCATATTTCGCTTTTTATTCGCTGTGCAGCAGATTTATAATGCGCCTAAATCACCACCTCACAAGGAGCAGCAATCATGGCCGATGAGCGGACGGAGAAGGTGCGGGCAATTGATCTGGCCCTTTCCCAGATTGAGAAGCAGTTTGGCAAGGGTTCGATCATGCGGCTGGGAAGCAAGGAGGCGGTGGTCCCTATTGCCATCATTCCCACCGGCGCCATCTCTTTTGACGCAGCTCTGGGTGTGGGCGGCTTTCCCCGCGGCCGGGTGGTAGAGATCTTCGGACCGGAGTCGTCCGGCAAAACCACGATTGCGCTGCAGGTGATCGCCGAAGCACAGAAAACCGGGGGCATGGCAGCTTTTGTTGACGCCGAGCATGCCCTGGATCCCATCTATGCCAAGAAACTTGGTGTAGATGTGGACAATCTGCTGGTCTCGCAACCGGATTATGGGGAGCAAGCACTGGAGATCGCCGAGGCGCTGGTGCGCTCGAACGCCATTGACGTGCTGGTGGTGGATTCGGTGGCGGCCCTGGTGCCTAAGGCTGAACTGGAAGGCGAGATGGGCGACAGTCACATGGGCCTGCAGGCCCGGCTGATGTCGCAGGCTTTGCGCAAGTTGACCGGAATTGTTTCCAAGTCGCGCACCTGCCTTATCTTCATCAACCAGATTCGCGAAAAAATCGGCGTCATGTTTGGCAATCCCGAGACCACCACCGGCGGGCGCGCGCTCAAGTTTTATTCTTCGGTGCGCATTGATATCCGGCGCATCGCCGCCATCAAAGAAGGCGATGTGGTCGTGGGCTCGCGGACGAAGGTGAAGGTCGTAAAGAACAAAGTAGCGGCACCCTTCCGCGAGTGCGAGTTCGACATCATGTACGGCGAAGGAATCTCTCGCGAGGGGGATCTGATTGATCTCGCGGTGGCCCACAATATCCTGGAGAAGTCCGGCTCCTGGTTCAGCTATAAGGGCGAGCGCATCGGCCAGGGACGGGAGAATGCGCGTGCGTTCTTAAAAGAGAACAAAGACATTACTGCCAAGGTCGAGCTTGAACTGCGAAAGACGCTGGGTTTGATTAAAGACCCGGCCAAAGAGCCCACAAACGGTGCGGAAAAAGTTGCCGTGGGCGGTCCTGTTCCGCCACCCAGCCGTGCTGTGGCCACCATGCCATCGGCGAGACGGTAACTTAGGGTTGTCATCCCGAGCGTAGGGTTGGAAAAAATGTCATCCCGAGCGTCGCAACGCTGAGCTTGCGAAGCGGCGCAGCGAGGGACCTAGGTCTTTCTCTCCCCAGAAGGGACGCTTGTGTCCGGAGGGAAGTCCTACTACGTCTACATTGTCACCAATCCTTCCCGTACGCTGTACACCGGAATTACCAATGACCTGTATCGCCGAATCGCAGAGCACAAGCACAGAGAAATTCCCGGATTTACCGCGAAGTACCACATCTCCCGGTTGGCGTACTACGAGATTTTTCTTGATGTCCGCAAGGCCATAGATCGAGAGAAGCAAATCAAAGCGTGGACTCGAGCCAAGCGCGTTGCGCTAGTGGAGTCAATGAATCCAAGGTGGGATGACCTCAGCCGCGAATGGGAGGTGGGGCACGTTTACAGTCCTTCGCTTAAAACCTAGGTCCCTCGCTGCGCTCCTTCGCAAGCTCAGTCGCCCTACGCTCGGGATGACATTTATTTATGGGGAAATGGCGAAATAGCTATTTATGGGGGAATGGCGAAATAGCACAAAAGGCCTAGCAGTCCTGACAAGCCTTCTGTCTCCCAAATCCGTCCCTTCCCAATGTCATCCCGAGCGTCGCACCGCTGAGCCTGCGAAGCGGCGCAGCGAGGGACCCAGGTCTTGTTCGTTCTACAAGTGCGGCCACCCAATTCGCTTTGCTGCTACGCGCCGCTCAGTTTAGAATCCACTTTCACGAAATTTCTTCGCTGAGGCCGATTGAAGCCGGTCATTGCTATCTATCCGGGCTCTTTTGACCCGCTCACGAACGGGCATCTGGATCTCATCGAGCGGGGCAGCAAGATTTTCGACGAGTTGATCGTGGCCATCCTGCGCAATCCGGAAAAGGAGGCCCTGTTCAGTCTGGATGAGCGCCTGGAGATGCTCCGGGCAATGACCAAGGGTCACGCTAATATCCGGGTGGATAGCTTTGACGGCCTGATGGTTGACTACGCGATGAGGGTGAACGCCAGCGCCGTACTGCGTGGCATCCGGGCGATAAGCGACTACGAATACGAGCTGCAGATGGCACTCATGAACCGCAAGCTGGAGCCGCGGTTGGAAACTGTGTTCATGATGCCTGCCGAAGCTTATTCTTACTTAAGCTCGCGCCTGGTAAGGGAAATTGCGACCTTGGGTGGCTCCGTAAGCGGCCTGGTACCCAACATGGTGGAAGAGAAATTACGCAAGAAGTTGCACCCCGCCATCAAACGGCGGGAACGCAGACAGAAAACGGGGAGATGACATGGCATCCACGACGGAAGCGCGACCGGTGACTACCTTCACAGAACGGATCGGCAGGATCGAAGTCTCCGCCACCATGGCCGTGGTCAGCGAGGCTGATAAGCTGCGCGCCCAGGGCATTGATTTGGTGGACTTTGGCGCCGGCGAGCCCCATTTCTCCACCCCGCAGCATATTAAAGAAGCTGCCATTGCCGCCATTCAGGCGAACTTCAGCAAGTACACGCCGGTCGGGGGCACGGCCGAGCTGCGTGACGCAATCGTGGCCCGCCACGCGGCGGATTTCAATTCGGGGTATCGCCGCGAGGAGGTCATGGCATCGGTGGGCGGCAAGCACGCGCTGTTCAATGCCGTTCAGGTGCTGGTGGACCACGGGGACGAAGTCATTATCCCGGTTCCGTACTGGGTGTCGTTCAAAGACATCGTTCGCTATGCCGGCGGCAAACCGGTTTATGTCGAGACCGACGAACGTAAGGACTTCGCGCTTACTGCGGAGATGATCGAGCGCGCCATCACCCCGCGCACCAAGGTGATCATCCTTAATTCACCGTCCAATCCTTCGGGGGCGGTTCTGAGTCCGGAAGACATGACGGCCATCGTCCGCATGGCTGCCCAGCGAGGCATTTGGGTAATCTCCGACGAGTGCTACGTCTATTTGAACTTCACCGGCAAGAGATTTTCCGTAGGAGCGTTACGCGAATTCCGCGACAACATGGTCATAATCGGCTCGCTCTCTAAGACTTACGCCATGACCGGCTGGCGACTCGGCTATTCATTGGGGCCGGCAGCGGTGGTCAGCGCCATGCAGAAGCTGCAAAGTCAGTCCACTTCTAACCCGACTTCTATAGTGCAGAAGGCGGCAGTCGCGGGGCTCAAAGGGCCGCAGCAGTGTGTGGAAGAGATGCGGGCGGAGTACATCAGGCTACGCGATCACGTGGTGGCGGGACTGCGTGGTATTCCGGGAATTGGCTGTGCCAAACCGGAGGGAGCCTTTTATGCCTATCCGAATATTTCGGCATTTTTTGGCCGGGGCGGACTCGATTCTGCTTCCCAGGTGGCCAACCGCCTGCTTCGCGAAGCCCACGTGGTAACCGTCCCAGGCGAAGGCTTTGGGACCCGAGAGCATGTTCGCGTCTCCTACGCCACCTCGGCAGCCGAAATTGACCGAGGGTTGGAGCGGATACGTAAGTTCTTTGCCTCCTTATAGCCAAGAATGCTGATCCTGCGGCAACTACTCTGCTTGGATTGAGCTTCTATACTTAGTGGACAGGCCTGCGCTAAGGCCAGCCGTGTCTCTTATCCCTAATGGCGGAACTATATCCACTTCTATTATTGCCTGAGTTCAGCCCCCGTCCGTGGGGTGCGCTCGACCTTTCTCCTATCTACAGCGGCCGCAAGTTCACAGAGAAGATTGGCGAGGCCTGGCTGACCGGGGACGAATGTCGGGTGGCGAACGGCCCCCTAGCGGGACAGCGCTTGGCTGACGTCTCCGCGAGGTACGGGCGCGACCTGGTCGGCAAGTCGGCGCGAGACGCGAATCAGTTCCCTCTGCTCCTGAAGTTCTTATTCCCACACGACAAGCTTTCTGTTCAGGTCCACCCGGACGATGAGTGCGCCCAACGCGTGGGTCAGCCTTGGGGAAAAACTGAATGTTGGTATGTGCTGGCTGCGGAGCCGAGGGCCCAGGTAGCCTTAGGACTAAAGCCGGGAACCACGCGGAACCAATTGCGCGAGGCCATCGAGCAGACCCGTGCCGAGGAATTGCTCAACTGGATTGACATCCATGAGGGCGAGATGATCTATGTGGCCGGGGGCACGGTGCACGCGATTTCGCCGGGATCCATCCTGGTGGAGACGCAGCAAAGTTCCGATACCACCTATCGTTTATATGACTACGGAAGGCCGCGTCCTCTGCATCTGGATCAGGGGCTGAACGCCGTGAAGGAACGCACTGGATCAGGCAAAGTGGTGCGCTCGTCAGAGGACACTCTCAGGACAAGCAACAATGGGAACTCCTCAGAGCTCATTACGTCGCCTTACTTTGTGGTGGATAAATTTGCGCTGAAGGAGCCGAAAGAATTCTCGGCACATGGCGGAGTAGACCACGCTTCGGTGCAGATTCTGGTTGCCTTGGAGGGCTGCGGCGTGGTGGAAGCCGAGGGCACGGAACCGGTGACGTTTGCTCGCGGTGATGCGGTCGTCATACCAGCATCCATTGACGACTACCGCGTGCGGCCGCAGTGGACGCTTGAGTTTTTGCGGGCCCGCGTGCCTTCGGGGCCGCTTCCCGAGCCTGTAACCAGGATTTGATTTACGATGGTCGCTTCGCATGAGTCGTCAGCAGCCGTGATTCGGCGCCAACACACGTGAAAAAAAACAATTTCTATCCTGTAATCCTGGCGGGAGGCCGCGGCACGCGTTTCTGGCCGCTCAGCCGCAAACGTCGCGCCAAGCAATTGCTCTCCCTCGACGGGAAGCGGAGCATGATCCAGCAGACCGTGGCAAGGCTGCGTCCTCTGGTCGGCCCGCGACATTTTTGGATCATCACTAACCAGGACCTGTATCGTGAAATTAACCGCCAACTCCCTGGCATTGACCGAAAACAAACCATCCCCGAACCTGTAGGCCGCAATACGGCGCCAGCCATTGGGCTGGCAGCATTTATCCTGCTACGTCGCGATCCTCAGGGCGTGATCGGAATGTTTCCTTCCGATCATGTAGTTGCGGACGAAAGCCGCTTTCGTGCTGTCCTTGCCAAGGGGGTTGAACTCGCGGCCGCGGGTGACAACATTGTGGTGATGGGCATCAAGCCCACCCGGGCGGAGACCGGGTATGGCTACATCGAAACTGGGCAGCGTGTTTCGCCCGACGTGTACCACGTCCGGCGCTTTACCGAAAAACCGAATCTGCAGCGCGCTGAGGAATTCCTGGCAGCGGGGAATTACTTCTGGAATAGCGGCATGTTCTTATGGCGGGCCAGCACTCTCGCCCGGGCTCTGAGGGAGCACCTCTCCGAAACCGCGCCCTATCTGGAAGAGATTGCCGCAACCTTCGGTACCTCCAAGTTTGCGAGCACATTCCGGCGGCTCTATCCGAAATGCGAAAACATCAGCATTGACTATGCCGTGCTCGAACCCCGCTCTGCCAAGGGGGAACATGCATCCAATCTTTTTTGCATTCCGGTCGAGGTGGGATGGAATGATCTGGGCTCCTGGGCGGCGCTCTACGAGTTCCGAGCGCCCAACCGGTCACGCACAGAAACGAATGTAGTTGATGCTGCGGGCGGCTTCGCTTTGAATGCGCGGGGCAACTTTGTGCACGCCCCCGGCAAGTTCGTGGCCACGGTCGGAGTGAGCGACCTGGTGGTCGTGGAAACCGACGACGCTTTGCTCATCACCACCCGTGAGCACTCCCAGGATGTGGGAAAAATAGTGAAATATCTGGACGACAAGAAAATGGCGAATCTGGTATGAGCCGACGATCAGGAAGTGAACAAATATATGGCTGAGATTAAATTCGGCACCGATGGATGGCGCGGCCTGATTGCCGACGACTTCACCTTCGACAACGTTCGCCGTGTCGCCGGTGCGATCGCCTCCTACGTGCTGAAACACGAGGATGCCCAACGCGGTGTCGTGGTCGGCTATGACACTCGTTTTGCATCACCACGCGCAGCCGAGGTTGTCTCCGAAGTGCTGGCCGGCGCGGGGGTGCCAGTCACGCTGGCCAACGACTACACTCCTACCCCGGCGGTATCTTTTGCAGTTCGGCAGCGAGGCGCAGCCGGCGGAGTGGTAGTCACCTCCAGCCACAATCCTTTCAACTGGAACGGAGTGAAGTTCAAAGCCAAGTTTGGTGGCTCGGCAACGCCCGCGATCATGAAGTTAGTAGAAGCAGAATTGCACTCCGGCGCGAGGCCCAAGGCGGCGGTTCCCGCCCGCATTGAGCGAACCGACCTGAAGGATGCGTATCTTTCAGCCATCTGCAAATTCGCCGACTTGCAGAAAATTGCCAAAGCCAATTTCAAGCTGGTGATTGACACCATGTACGGCTCGGGTCGCGGCGTATTGGCCCGCGCCTTCGATTCCGCCGGCGTGCGTTACATCGCCATCCGGGATGAGGTCAACCCGCTTTTTCCCGGCATCAATCCCGAACCCATTGAGCCGCACACCGCGATGCTTCAGGAAACCGTAGTGCGCGAGGGCTGCCACGCCGGTCTGGCTACGGACGGTGACGCGGATCGAATTGGCGCAGTCGCCGAAGATGGCAGCTTCGTGGATTCGCACAAAATCTTTTCCATCTTGCTGCGCTGGCTACTCGAGCGTAAGAAATGGCCAGGGGACGTGGTGCGCGCGTTTAATACTACCCGCATGCTGGACCGCATCGCCGCTCGCCACGGCCGCAAGCTGCATGAGACCAGCATCGGCTTCAAGTACATTGCTGACATTATGCTGGCGAGCGAGGTCCTCATCGGGGGTGAGGAGTCCGGCGGGATCGGATTCTCCCGCCACCTGCCAGAACGCGACGGAATTCTGAATTCGCTGCTGCTGGCGAACGTGATGGCCGATGAAGACAAAACCCTGGGCCAATTGGTCGCCGACCTACAGAAGGATTTCGGGGAACATTACTACGGCCGTCTCGACCTGCACATTCCCGATGACGTGAAGCAAGCCGCCATCGTGCGAGCACGAGGCGATCTCAACCGCCTTGGCCGCTACCCGGTGCTCCGCAAAGAAGGCCTGGATGGAGTAAAGTTATTTCTAGACGCGCCGACCAATGGCCAGGGCGCGGAAGCCTGGATCTTGTTCCGCGCTTCCGGCACCGAGCCGCTTTTGCGGCTTTACGCCGAGGGCGCCTCCCCCGAGCTGGTAAAGGAGATGTTGGGCAATGGTGAGGCGTTCGTATTGCAGCGGTCGGCGGCTTAGTTAATCTGATTCTCTGGCCCCTACTTATCGAATGACAGTCGTAGATTTGCAGAATTCCACCGACACACCCGAAGCGCAGCGCTACAACCGTATTCGCCGATACTTGGGGATTGCCGACGTTGCAGTCGGCCTGGGGGTACTGCTGGCGTTATTGATTACCGGCTGGACGGGCACCCTACGCGACATTGCCTATCAGGGCGCTCACCAGAATTACGTGCTCGCAGTATTTCTGTATGTGGCCGCGTTGATGGTGATCAGCAAAATTATCGGATTCGGCCTGGATTATTACGGCTTCCGGCTGGAGCACCGCTTCAAGCTCTCCAATCAGCGCTTTAGTTCCTGGCTTTGGGACGAATTCAAAGGCTGGCTTGTGGGATTGGTTCTGGCGGTCGTGCTGGTGGAGATCGTTTACTACATCATCCGCGCCTCGCAGCAGTACTGGTGGTTGATCGCTTGGGCGGTATTTATCGGATTCTTTGTCTTGATGGCGCAAATCGCGCCGGTGGTACTGTTCCCAATCTTCTACAAATTCAAGCCGCTGCAAAACCAATCGCTAAAGGACCGTCTGTTGCGGCTCAGTGAGCGCGCCGGAACGCGAGTACGCGGGGTCTATGAATGGAAGCTCTCGGAGAAAAGTAAGAAAGCGAACGCGGCGCTGACCGGACTTGGCAAAACGCGGCGCATCATCCTCGCCGACACGCTGCTTGAAGGCTACTCTGAAGATGAAATTGAGGCGGTGCTTGCCCACGAGCTCGGTCATCACGTTCACCGCCATATCCTGAAAAGCATCGGTATACAAGTCGCAGTAACCTTTGTGGGGTTCTGGGCAGCAAATGAAGTGCTGCGTTACGCGGTGAGCCACGGCCAAATGTTCATTGGACTGTCGGATTTCGCCAATCTTCCGCTGCTGATATTGGTCTCAACCATACTTTCATTGTTGCTCGTTCCGGTGCTGAATGCCTATTCGCGGCACAACGAGCGTGAAGCCGATCGCTATGCTTTTAACTCCATAGCCAGCGTGGAACCATTCATCTCGTCCATGAACAAGCTGGCTGACCAGAACCTGGCGGAGCGCACCCCCTCAAAGTGGGTGGAACTCTTGTTCCATTCGCATCCGCCGATCTCGAAACGTATCACCGCCGCCAAAGCTCACGGTCAGCGTACTCGAGTGCTGGCCCGTCGCTGATCGGCGCGCGCGGTCAGGGCCGCTTCGGCCCTGGCGAGATCCTCTTCCGTGTCCACCCCGATGGTGTCGTAAGGTGTTTCGGCAACGTAAATGGGAATTCCATTCTCCAGAAATCGCAACTGCTCCAGTCGCTCACTGCGTTCCAATGCGGACTCAGGCAGCGAACAGAAACGGTCGAGCGCCGCTTTGCGGTACGCATAAAAACCCAAGTGCTTGTAATAACGCGAAGCGCCGCTGTGGTCTCGATCGAATGGAATGGTGGCACGCGAAAAATAGAGTGCCCGCAGGTTAGCATCGGCGACAACCTTGACGGCGTTAGGATTGTTTACATCTTCCGGCGCGCATGGTGTGCACAAAGTCCCCACCTCCACCGCCGGATCTTTCATGCGCTCCAAAAGCGACGCAATGTGCTCCGGGCGCACCATCGGCTCATCGCCCTGGACATTTATGTAAACATCGGATGCCAATGATTCCGCAACTTCGTGCACGCGCTCGGTGCCACTGCGGTGAGTCGTGGAAGTCATCCGCGCGTGCAAATCCTTTTCCCGGCACACTGCCATGATTTCTTCCGAGTCCGTGGCCACCAGCACGTCGTCGAGGAGATCGCAGGCCCTCACTGCGCGATACACCTGGACCAGCATGGGCTCACCCGCGATGGTGCGCAATGCTTTGCGCGTAAGGCGGGTAGAAGCAAGACGCGCCGGGATGATGGCAACGGCTTTCATCGCAGAGGTCAATGTAACATTGTCCGCGAGCCATTCCACCCGCGGGCACGAATCCTGCAGGGCTGCGGGTGCCCCAAAACCGGATGTTAGAATTGATTCTCGTCTCTATTTTTGGGGGCGTAGTGGGCGGCGTAGCTCAGGTGGCTAGAGCGAGGGTCTCATAATCCCTAGGCCGTTGGTTCGAGTCCAACCGCCGCCACCAATTGTCTCAATCACTTCCGGCAATTTCTCATCAATGCGAGCTTCACGTGGTTGCGCTACCCAACTCCCGTGCAGCCATCCGAAGAACTCGTGGTCGAGCTTGATATGGGATGGTTTAGGAAAGTGGGGAAGATGAACCCCGGTGTGGGTGAGGCTGAACAGGTGATCAGTACGAACGGCTTGTAGAGCGATACCGCAGAGCTACCGCCCCCGAGCTGAACTCCAGCCGGCCCACGAGCCTCAAGTCAATATGCTTCGATAGCCCCGCGAACAACCTCGGCCCCTGGCCCACTAGCCTGGGCTGCACTACGAACTCGTACTCATCGATCAATTCTAGCTCCGCCAAGGCCAGCGGGAGCTTCACGCCTCCCACGAGCAATCCCTTACCCGACTCCCGCTTGAGCTGCCGAACGGCCTTCCCTAGATCCCCGCGCACGAGCTCAGCGTTCCAATCGACCCGGTCCAGGGTGCTCGATACGACGTACTTCTTTGCCGCGTCTATCGTCCGGGCGAAGGGTTCCATCCAATCAGGCCTCGCTCCCGCCCGCGCCGGCAGCCGGAACGCTGCCTCCATCATTTCGTAAGTCACCCGCCCAAAGAGGAGGGCATCGGCTTGCTCGAGGTTCTCGACCGCGTGACGATGCAACTCTTCGTCTGCGGGAATTGCACGATGATCGCAGCACCCGTCCAAAGTGACGTTGATGGAATACCGAAGGGGTCGCATTACAGAAGGGTACCTCCGATGGGATGGCATGCGCCATCATGCGGAGACCACAGCATTCGACCCGAGGTAAAGCGATCGCGGCCCTCGCGTTACAATCGGTTGAGTCCCTTCACGGCGGTAACACCGGGTCCAAATCCCATCGGGAATGCCACGAATCGGAGGAGTGTTGAAAGGACAGAACTCAGAACCACCGGTTTTGACGACGGCGTACACCGTTCCGAGTATTGATGAATACTTGCGTGAGCGGTTGATGCCCGTCGAAGGTGCGATTCCGCACATTCGCGGCATCGAGATGTTTGGCAATTCCATCCCTGCAGGAACTGTCGGTGGCGACCTTTTCGAGTACATCAATTTTCAACAGCGTTACGACATTACGGTGCGTATTCAGCGGGCCCAACGCCTAGCGAAGGAGTTTCTCGAGCCGCTTCCGCCAGGCGTCCCGGTGCGCAATTCGGTTGACGATCACGTGCAATGGCTGAAACAAACCCCCGACTACAGGCCCGAGATAGAGGCCGAGTATAGATTTGCCAGGAGCTCCGAGCAGTTGCGAGTGGCGGAGGACTTGCGCGAGCTTTGCTCGACGGCGGGTGTTCTGGTTGTGGACGCGGAGGGACACGGAATCATCTCAGCCAAGATTGCGTCTACGGTGCACGACACATTCCATGCTTTGATGCTCACCGAACTGGATCGCTACGGAAGAACCACGCCGGACCTTCTGGAAAACCTCAATCTGCGGCTGGCGCAGTCGGTCACCGCGCGTAACGCACTGGGAATGACCGAAAAAGAAAATGCGCGTGAAATCGCGACCATGCTATATGGCGAAGTACGGCCTGGCGGCCATTTTCGTTTCGTGAATTTTGGGCATCCTCCGCCGCTGGTGTTCTCGGCGGAGTATCGCAAATTCATGAACATAGGTGAAAGCCGCATGGTGCAATTCCTTGCGCTCGGGCTGCAGATCCCGGCAGATCATCCGGACCGTAAGAAATACTACTCCGTGAGCGTCCGGCACAAAGAGTTCGACCGTTCCGATGTCGCCGAGATCACGCTATTGAGCCCGGGAGACATTCTTGTTCTCTACACTGACGGAGTTTACGACGGCAGCGACAAGCAAGCACGCGAGCAACTTGAAGCGGTTTTGCGTGAGCATTACCGAGAGTCGGCTAAGGACATCTGCAATGCTTTGCTGGATCAGGCGATCAAGCAAGATGACGAACTCCGAGCGAACGGCGACGAGGCGTTGATTGACGACAAGACTGTGCTTATAGTCAAACGAACATGAAAACGCCGAAACTACTTATACCGTTGCTCCGCTCGGCGAGCGATAACAAAGGATGCCCAATCCCGTACCTGCGATAGTATCGTCTCCATTCTCAGTGGCATTTTAAGAAAATGATTACCGATTCCGACGGCGAACGCTTCCGGAGTGGCGCGGACAAGTACGCCGCCTACCTCAAGACGCCCGAGGGGAGATTGCGCCTCGACCTCGGCTTCGCCAATTTACAGGAGTTTCTCCCGCCGGCCACGCGGTCTTTGCTCGCTTTAGATATTGGCGGCGGTACGGGCACGACCGCGGTGCGCCTGGCCCGGCTCGGTTTTCACGTCACGGTGCTGGATGCGTCCATGCCAATGCTGGATTTAGCCACACGTGCAGCGCAGGAGGCGGGAGTAACAGAGAGGATTGCGCTGAAGCATGGCGATGCCAACCAATTGCCAGACTTGTTCCATGCCGACTCGTTTGATGTGATTCTTTGCCACAACATCCTGGAATATGTTGACGATCCATGTGCTGTTTTGCGCAGTGCGGCCCGCGCCTTGCGAGATACGTCCAGCATAATGTCAGTATTGGCGCGTAACCAGGCGGGCGAGGTGTTAAAGGCCGCAATACAAGATGGCGACTTGGCGGCGAGCGAACATAATCTCACTGCTGAATGGGGAAATGAGTCCCTGTACGGAGGAAGGGTGCGGCTGTTTACGGCAGAGGGCCTGCAAGCCATGCTGCTAAAATCCTCGCTTGCAGTAACTGCACGACGAGGCGTACGGGTGTTGTCGGATTACTTGCCGCCCAGCGTTTCGCGAGATGATGAGTACGAGCGGATTTTTGAGCTGGAGCGCAAGCTGGGCAAGCGGCCGGAATTTGTTGCCGTCGCCCGCTACACGCAATCCCTGGGACATCGCACCGTCCCGTCGTGAAGGACGTGCATGCATAACGTCACAGCCCAGTATTCGTCTTTCGGAACTCGCATGACGCCTGAGGCCGGTATTGCACTCGGGCTAGGTCTTACGAACGAGTGTAATCTCGCCTGCTCGTTTTGCTACCGCGATCCGACTCGCACCGATCGTCTCTCCCTGGATCAAGTTAAGGCAGTCATGGAACGCTTGCCCATACGCTCGGTGAATCTCGGCACCGGCGAGAACGGCATGCATCCGGACTTCAAGGCCATACTGGCCTATCTGCAAACGAAACCGGTGAAGCTCACCATCACTTCCAACGGCCATAGTGTTGCTGTTCTGGAAGACGATGAACTGCGCGCCTTCCATGACATTGAATTCTCTCTCGATTACCCAACGCAAGCCAAGCAGGATGAACAGCGGGGTGAGGGCAATTGGACACTTATCCATGCGCAGGCAGAACGGTGTCTGCGGCTGTATGTTCCTGTAACCATCGTTGCCGTGATGATGAAGTCAAACTACTTGCGTTTAGCGGATGTGGCACGAGTAGCCAAACCGTTTGACGCGCCTTTGCGAATCAATGTGTACCAAGCCGTGCGATCGGACGTCTATGCTCTGAGCTACGAAGAGTACTGGCAGGGGTTTCGGCGCCTTTTCGAAGAGACCGACGTGATTGCTATTGGCGAACCGCTGGTTCGCGCAATGGTGGGACTCCCACCGCTCCGGGGCGGTTGCGGCGTGAGCACCGTACGGGTGACACCACGAGGCACGACGCAACCGTGCGTCTATTGGCCGGGTTCAGGGGAGCCGCTTTCAGCCTTGATCTCTGCAGGGGACAACATCCTGAACTCAACGCCTTTCGAGCACGCACGGACACTTCCTCAAGCGTGCGAGGCTTGCGAGTTCCGTGAGCCGTGCCACGGCGGATGTGCCGGACGGCGACGCTTGCAAGGCGCACTGCTACAGCCTGACTTTTATTGCCCGATCGTTCGGGGTGAGCGCCCACGCCTCGAGATCCGCATGGCCGCTAACCGCGATCTGCCCAAGATAAGTAGTTCCTGCACCACGGTTGTGATTGCCAGGTAGTCTGATTCGCCTGCCGCTTATTTCGCGTTCACCCACGTATCCGAGCCCGCGACCTTGACCGCCACATCCGAAAGGAAGATGTGCAGGGGCTTGCCATCGGCTTTGCCGCGGTGCTCGGTTGAAATCAGCAGAGGCCCTGCCTGTTTGTAGCCTGTCCAGTTGACAGTGACGAGGCTCGGCTTCTTGGGGCCGCCGCGGTGGTAAACCATTTGCTGAACGCGGTTGTCTCTGCCCACATAGAGATCCCAGGTATCGCCAGGCGTATAACCTCCAGCCTCCTGAGGATATTTCACAGACACCAGCGTGGCCGAGCCGGCGCTCATCGGTAGTTTATGTCTTCCTTGATCGGTCACGGTGGCGCTGGTGTCCCAATAAGCATGCAAGGGGAACAGAAGCCAGTAGTTGTCGTTGACGAAAGCCGGTTCGACTTCATTCTTGATGTTGTCTGGCTGGCTGCCGAGCTGGGAGCTCATGTAACTGACCTTGACCGGCTTGCCGTCTTTATCCTTCCCCTCGAAGGAGATCTTGCCGGTCTTGGGCTCCCATTCCCACGCGTGCGCCAGTTTGAAGATTCCGGGAATCTCCCCATTCCACGTGTAGCGGATGGCATCAATTTGGCCATACGAATCCAGGCCATAGGCCTTGGCAATCTTTTCGAGAATCGGCGGGCGCTGTTGCGCCCAGGACATTCCAGCAAGGATCAGTACCACAAAACCCGCAAGACAAATCAGCTTTGCGCGGACATGTGCCATGGCGGTGGCTCCTCGGTGAATTGAAAGGACTCAGTGTAGATGATGGGCAAAGGTTTGTGGATACAAGAATCCGGGAATTTCTCTGTGCTTGTGCTCTGCGACTCGGCGATACAGGTCATTGGTAATTCCGGTGTACAGCGTACGGGAAGGATTGGTGACAATGTAGACGTAGTAGGACTTCCCTCCGGACACAAGCGTCCCTTCTGGGGAGAGAAAAACCTAGGTCCCTCGCTGCGCCGCTTCGCAAGCTCAGCGTTGCGACGCTCGGGATGACATTGGGAAGGGATGGATTTGGTGGAGACAGAAGGCTTGTCAGGACTGCTAGGCCTTTGTGCTATTTCGCCATTTCCCCATAAATAGCTATTTCGCCATTCCCCGTAAATAAATGTCATCCCGAGCGTAGGGCGACTGAGCTTGCGAAGGAGCGCAGCGAGGGACCTAGGTTTCAAGCGAAGGAAATCCGGGCGAGATCATGTTGACGCGGACACCCTTTGGCCCAACTTCGTTTGCAAGGCCTTTGTTGTAGGTATTGAGAGCGCCTTTTGCCAGTCGTCGTCAGAGAGGGCTTTGTATCCGCCGTTCGGAGCATCTGATCCCCCGACATTGTTCACTAAGACGTCGAGTCCACCCCACTGGTGCTGAATGCGGCTGATTACACGGAAGCGCAACTCGTGCTGAGAGCTTTGCTACTCGTGAATAACGGCAATCCCGAAGCCATCGTTGGCACTTTCTTGTTTGCCTACGAACTGTCCCGGACCCGTTTTCATCGGAGATTCCAGACATTGTGGCTTTTAGTCATCAAGCAGACCACGCGAATAAAGGCCCTCGTACGTCGCTATGTCGTCACCTCGATCAGGTGCTACAGTTCGAAAAACTTCGGCTGCAAACGCAAAGGGGGCAAGGCCGTTTGCGGTGATCACGTTGCCGTCCCTCACAGCGCGCATCTTCTGGTAAAGCTGATGACCTTTATATTGCGGTACATGTTTAGGGATAAAGCCATTCCCATTACTCGTATGACGATGGTGGTCAAGAAGCCCCGCATGTGCCAAAGAGAGCGTCGCCCCACAGATCGCCGCTACTGGCCTGCCCGCCGCTGCAACAGCCCTTATGAAGGCCGTGACCTCTTTCATTTCTCCGCGCATCCAGGCATCCCCGCCTGGAAGGATCAGAATATTTGTAAATTCCGGCTGGGCGTCGGCGATGGGAAGATCCGGAAGAATGTTCAGCCCGCCCATACTTTTTACTGGATCTCTTGTAAGCCCGACAACCTGGACGGAGAATCCGAAGGTTCGGCGCAGCTCGGCTAATACGGACGCGGGTTCCCAATCCGCAAAGCCGTCGAAGACGAACAGGCATGCTGTTTGGGCATCCATACGATGTTACCTATCCCGGAGCAAGAGATTTTCTTCATTGTCTCACCAATGTGGTCGGTCCGATGACGGGCCAGGTTACTGTTCCTCGATAACGGGCAAGCAGAAAGTAACCGAATTACTTCCGGGTTGCCGACATTCGGGAGTCAATCAGTCCAAAGTGTGCCATGCTCGCTGGGCAATTCAGAACACGGACGTTTCATTTCAAGCCTATAGCTAAGGGATGCTTTGGCTGGTACAGGCCAACCAAGCCACCACCGGGAAGGCGCATCCTGGTAATCGAACCCCATCGCGCTTCCTGAACTTCAGAGCACTTAACATCTTTCTTCGCCAGGCAAGCCATCTCGGCTTTCAGGTCGTCGCAAATGAAATACAGTTCGTGAGCGCCATTCTTATCGGAGGGATGGAATGCAGCTTCTCCTGGCGGGAGCGCGAAGACCAGCCACCCATGACCCGCATCCACGGATTTGAACCCAAGAACGTCGCGGAAGAATGTACGGTCCGCCTCGGCGTTTTTGCTGTAGACAACTATATGCGCGGCTGAAATCATTTTGCCCCTCCGAAAACGCTTTGGGCCGTCAAGCGTTCGCAGGCTGATACTCGCCCTCGCCCTTCTCGACGTGCCTCCAGTTTAGTTTTTCCAGAGCAAAAAAAGTGCGGAGTCCATTCACTCCGCACAAGGCTTATCGCAATTTGCGTGCTAAGCTGCGACTAGGCTGCTTTTGCCAGCTGGCGCAATGATCTGAAGCTCGCGCGCATCTCTTCTGAAAAGAGTTGCGGCTGCTCCCAGGCAGCAAAGTGCGTGCCTTGGTCGAGCCTATTGTAATGGATGAGTTTGGGATACGCCTGCTCTGCCCAACGCTGTGAAACGGTATAGATCTCGTTCGCAAAGACGCTCACCGCAACCGGGATGCGGACGCCCTTAGGCGCGAAAATTCCCAACTTGTTTTCCCAGTAAAGACGAGCCGAAGAGACCGCCGTGTTGGTTAGCCAATAGAGTGTGATGTTGTCGAGAATGTCATCTCGCGTGAGGCCTTCAGTTTTTCCGTCGAAGACGCGTGCGATCAGCTGGTAGCTGCGCACGTCGTGATCGATTATCCACGCCGCAAGGCCGATGGGTGAGTCCGCAATCCCGTAGAGCGTTTGCGGGTGATTCGCCATTTCCAGGAGATAGGCGAGGCCGTGCTTATAGAAGAAAGCAAGCCGGTCATACCCTTCGCGCTCTTCGGTTGAAAGACCGGGCGGCGGCGGAGCCCCGGTAAAGGCCGCCGTGTCAACTTCGGTGGGAACCGCGCCAGCCATGTTGGTGTGGATGCCGAGCAATTCCGGAGGCGCTTGTAGGCCCATCATATCCACAATAAGCGCACCCCAATCGCCGCCTTGCGCCACGAATTTCGTGTACCCAAGGCGCTTCATCAACACGGTCCAGGCACGCGCTATGCGCTCGGGGCTCCAGCCGGTAGCGGTGGGCTTACCTGAATAGCCGTAGCCCGGCATGGAGGGAATCACCAGATCGAAAGCATCAGCCGCGCTCGCGCCATGTGCCGTAGGATTGGTGAGTGGATCGACAATCTTCAGTTGCTCGATGACCGAGCCCGGCCATCCGTGGGTTACGATGAGCGGCAACGCATTTTCATGTTTCGACCGAACGTGAATGAAATGGATGTCGAGCCCATCAATCTCGGTAATGAATTGCGGCAAGGCGTTGAGTCTTGCCTCGCACTTACGCCAATCGTGTTCCGTTCCCCAGTAGCGCGCGAGCGCCTGAATCGTCGCTAACTGAACGCCTTGGGATTCATCCGTGACAGTTTCCCGTTCTGGCCACTTTGTAGCATTGATGCGCCTACGCAATTCGGTGAGTTCCTCCTGCGGAACATTCACCTGGAACGGACGAATCGCAGTCTGGTCAGATGTCTGCGCGCTGGCTTTCTGTGTAGCGATGGTTTGAGTCATGGTGTCCTCCTTTCGTGCAATTGTGGATGTTTGATTTGACATCGAGGAGATTCGGCGTACACGTCCTCCCGTCTTTCGAGGGCACATTGTACTCCCGAGTTCGTAAAGTGTTGTTAACGGGCGATTGCACTCAACCCGGTCAACGAGGGTAATCGCGAGGGGCTCGTCTGAGTCGGCGCAACCAGAGAATTGCACCCGCCATTGCAACGCATCCGTATTCCAGCAGCATTACCCAACCGGGAAGCGCCCCCCACGGACGCCCAAGTGCGCGCAAGTGCCACATGATGTAAGTGGGGGCAATGCTCACGGTCCAGATGATGATCGGCAGCGTCGAGGCCGACACCAGAAATGGCAGCAGCCAGAGAAGATACCAGGGGAATACGACGGGTGCGAACAAAAGAGATGCTGCCATGGGCCAAGAAAAAATGGGCCAGACAAATACGTCGGAAGACGACTTGGGCACCGCGCGTCTTCTTAGCCAGCTGGCAGTCGCTAATCCGACGAGCACTGCCAGCCCGGCTAGCAACGGCGGAGGCGCCACTCTATCGAGAATCGCGAACACGGGACCATTAAAGCGAAAGCCCCGCAGATACGCACCGAGCGAGCCGACCGGAATGCGGCCGTGATCAAGAAACGGGACATACAGCAGTGCGACCACGGCAGCCGCCAGCGCAGCGTCGCGAATGCGAATCCGCTTCCAGTAAAGGGGCAGCAGTACAATCGGCAGGAATTTCACCGCAACAGCCAGGCCAAACGTCAGGGCTGCGGCCGCACGCCAATTGCGCGCGAGCGCGGCGACAGATATCACCAACAGCAGCGCGCCCAGAATGTCAATGTGGCCGCTTCCCGCCACCTCAATGGCCAACAATGGGTTCCAGGAGAACGCCAGAGCCAAGTGCGCCGCCTTCTGGTTAGAACGCAGCACATCGAGCAAAACGAAGACAACTGCGAACTCGCAAACCACGAATGCTACTTTCAGCGCGAATGTCGATTCGCGAATGGCGGTCACTGCGCGAAAAAAAAGCTGGGCTCCTGGTGGATATGGGCTCGGCAGATCGGGGTTGTTCAAGTTACGGGTTTCCGGCGTATGCAGGCCCTTAACCGCAGGATCGCTGGGAAGGACAAGATAGGGATTGTAGCCTAGCCTCTGCAAGCGGCCATCCCAGACATAGCGATGAATATCGTCATCGGCGCCCGAGGGCAGCCGAAGAAATTCAATGTGCCACGCCGCAGCCAGGACCAGCCCAACCACGACAACGCCTCGGGACAACTTTGGTGCAGCGAAAAACTCGCGGACCGCCAAGAGGTACACCATGCCCGCAAGCGTCAAAGAGGCCATGAAGTACGGCCCCCCTCTATCGCCGAAGTTGCGTGCGCAGATGCTCAGCGCCACAAGCAAGATGGCGCCGAGTAAGTACACTCTCCACGCGGGGGTGATCTTCACATTTCTCCGCTGCCGGTCCGTAATTTTGCCGCCCCAAGCTCCCACTCTTTAAGCCACATCGCTGTGCGCGGCGCTCTCGCCGGAACCAACCGCAACTCCTCTGCCAATCGGGTGAGGTCGTCAACTACATCAATATCGTAAAAAGGAGCTGCGAAACCTACGGAGAGCTCGAGAGCTCGTGCGCGCGATAGGAGTCTCTCCAGCGCGCTACTCGTGCCCATTCCGTCGTGTGCGAAAAGCGTGGGATGAAAAACTTTGGCTCCGACCAGATAGTAGCCACCGTCGTACGTTGGCCCGACGGCTACGTCATGCGCCGCGAGGGTTTCGAAGGCCTCTTCGAGAACGGAACGCGGCAGATGCGGGCTGTCGCTGTTGAAGGCGATGGTGCGTCGCTGATGACCTTCTGCGAAGTGCGCGAACACGGAAGTCAGGCCGGCAGCTAGACCCTTGCCCTTCTGCGCAACTACGCTCGCTTGCTTGCCTGCCAACTGCGCCAGCTCGTCTACGTCCGACTCCGGGCACATGATGGCAACTTCCACATCGCCCAATGACCGCGTCAGCGCCAACGTGTCCTGTAGAAGACAGCAATAGAAGGAGGTCACCGCCGCAGGAGAAAGACTGGAAGCCAGGCGGGTTTTAACCTCGCCGGGCCTGGGCGCTTTCGCCATGATTACCAGCACACGGTCACTACCTGACCGCGCGGCGGTGTCGCCGGGAGATTTCATAAAATTCTGACGCGGAGCTACGCTGGCCGTGGTGTCGCGGCTCTGCGGTGACGGAAATAATACAGCGCTATCAAGCTGAGAATGAACCAGCCGGCGCCGACCGTGCCCTTCAGCGTGCCGCCGATCTTCGATCTTCCGATACGCGGATGGTAGCTCACAGGGACTTCAACCACGCGGAAGCCAGCGAGGGTACCTTTGAGAATCATCTCAACCGCCCAGCCATAGGTGGTCTCTTCGAGGGCGAGCGCGTGAAGTACATCGGCGCGGCCAGCGCGAAACGGGCCGAGATCGCTGATTTCCAGTCCATAGAGAAGCCTGATCAGGCTCGCGGCGAGACGATTACCAAACACCTGATGCCAAGGCAACGCTCCCGCAGAAGGCCTTTTCTGCAGACGCGAACCGAGCGTGATGTCAGCGCGTCCCTCAATAATTGGCGCTAAGAGAATCGGAAGCTCAGAGGGGCGATCGCTGTAATCGCCATCCAGGAACACAACCACGTCAGGAGAATTGGCCGCGGCCAGACCGGTAAGGCAAGCTCGCCCATAGCCGTGGCGCGGTTCCTGAATGACACGGGCTCCCATGCTTGCGGCGATCTTGGGAGTCCCGTCATTCGAGTTGCTGTCTACAACGACGACCTCGGTGACGAGATCGGAAGGCAGATCGGCAAGCACACGGCCAATTGCCTGAGCTTCATTATGGGTAGGAATGATGATGGAGACTCGCACGTGGACTTGGCCCAATCACCACCACGGAGAAGATGGCCACCGTTGCGCGAGCCACGCGTCAACGCCCCATCTCCGGCCAGCACGTCCGATGGCCAGCCCGAGCGATGCGAGCACCGGAACCAGCAGTTCCCATATCCACGAGGTGCCCCACTCCGATACCCAAAGGCTCGCAAGATACAGGAACGCAACGAAAGCAGCCGGGCGCGTGAGCAGACCGATGACCAGCAGGACTCCGAGTGAGATTTCTGTGAGACCCTGCAGAGGAGCCGCAATGGCAGCATGGCTGGCCGCCTGGGCCATCACCGCTTTCCAGGCAGCTGGGGAGTGGCTCGCTTTTAGGTAGTAATTGATCAGACCTGCGTAACCCGCCGCGGTATACAGGCCTTTCCCAAGATTCTCGAAAAAGACCCACACGAACATCGCCCCGATCGTCACGCGCACGATGGCCAGACCGTTTGCTGCCTCGGGCTGCGGGGTCACGGCGGTTGCGTCACTTCGCATTGAGGTTGCGCTGGTTGTCATGGTGAACCTCGTCCAATGGATGCTATACCAGGTTAGTATTCGTTAGCTGAAATCTTGTCTCGTCGGGAAAGCGGGAGCCTGATCTGTATAGGACCAGCGCGGCGGTCTTACCTGTCCGCGAATCATAAAGATGATGACAATCGTGGGATTTCGACTGGGGCTCGGGGATTCGGGACTCACCCGGATCCCTGCTATGAGGTTCCGCCCTTTTCCACCTGGTGCTCCGCTAATTAGGCGACCGAATGGGGTATTTTGTATCTAATTGAATCGTCTGATGCAGTCGTGCACTTTGTAATCACGCCTTTGCCCAGAACTGAGATCGAGCATGGCAAAACCAATTCTCGTGAGTGTCGATGACGACTCGGATGTTTTGCGCGCGATCGAACGCGATCTTCGCTCCTACTACGGCGCTGAATATCGCGTGATCGGAAGTGATTCTCCTGAGGGCGCTCTCGATCTGCTGAAGCAACTGAAAGTTCGCAACGACAGTGTCGCCTTGCTGCTTGCCGACCAGCGCATGCCGCGTATGGACGGGGTGGAATTTCTACAAAAGGCAATGGAAATCTTCCCGGGAGCAAAACGCGCGCTGCTTACTGCATACGCCGATACAAACGCCGCGATCAGCGCCATTAATCATGCCAGCATCAACTATTTCTTTTTGAAACCGTGGGACCCTCCCGCGGAGCACTTGTATCCGCAATTGGACGATCTGCTTGATGATTGGCGAGCTTCCTATCACCCAACGTTTCAGGGCATCCGTGTGCTGGGCACTCGCTGGTCGCCACGGTCCTATGAACTCCGGGATTTCCTGGCGCGGAACCACGTTCCATATCAGTGGATAGACGTAGAGCATTCTGCCAATGATCCGGAGACCAAGCGCCTGCTCGAGGCTCTTGGCCCGGAGGTGGCTAACCTTCCTGTGGTGCTCTTCCCCGATGGGACGAAGCTTCTGGAGAGTGTACCGGCAGATATCGCACAAAAGGTCGGATTGCGGACACGCGCACAGACCGACTTCTATGACTTGGCGATCGTTGGCGGCGGACCGGCTGGCTTGGCGGCTGCCGTTTATGGCGCCTCTGAGGGTCTCCACACAGTCATCATTGAGCGGGAAGCTCCTGGCGGCCAAGCCGGGATGAGCTCTCGTATTGAGAACTATCTAGGATTTCCCGCCGGGCTCAGTGGCGCCGATCTGGCGCGGCGTGCTGTCGTACAGGCCCAGCGTTTCGGAGTGGAAATTCTAACGCAGGAGGCGGTGGCTGTCCGGACGGAAGGGCCATACCGGATCATCAAGATGGCGGACGGAAACGAGATCTCATGCCACGCTCTGATGATCGCGTCTGGAGTGCAGTGGCGCCGCCTCGCCGCGCCGGGAATAGACAGGTTGCAGGGCGCCGGAATCTACTACGGTGGAGGTGCTACTGAGGCACTCTCTTGCAAAGGCGAGATCGTGTATGTGGTGGGCGGTGCAAACTCGGCCGGGCAGGCGGCAATGAACTTTGCCCGATACGCGGCACGCGTCGTTATCCTCGTGCGCGGTGAGTCGCTTTCCAGCACTATGTCGCAATACTTGATAGACCAGATTCAAGAGACCTCCAATATCCAGATCTGGACTCATGCCAGCGTCGCCGAGGGGCATGGCGACACCCACCTGGAAGAGATTTCAGTCCTTTGTACCGATACCAACAAAGTTGAGCGTGTCCCCGCCAGCGCGATGTTTATCTTTATTGGCGCGTCGCCACGGACGGATTGGCTGGCCAATGAAGTTGAGCGCGACGATCGCGGCTTTATATTGACCGGTCCTGATCTTATCCGTGACGGGCAGCGCCCGAGGGGATGGGCACTCGACCGGGATCCATTCTTGCTTGAAACCAATGTTCCCGGCATTTTTGCGGTTGGTGATGTGCGACACGGTTCCATAAAACGTGTGGCCTCTGGAGTCGGTGAAGGATCGGTGGCGGTCCAGTTCATCCATCAGTACCTGAGCAAAGTCTAAATGGCCGACAAATCAGAACTACTTCGCGTCCCCGCATTCGCGGATTTACCGGACGACCAGATCGCCTGGTTCCTGAGCCAGTCGCAAGAGGTGCTTGTGAAGGCAGGAGACATCTATGTCCGTCAAGGTGATCCGGCGGATACGATGTTCGTAATTCTCGATGGCCAGTTCCAGTGGCGAGGCGAATTTGGTGGTGAAACCGTTGTGCTTTCCGGCAAGCCAGGCGACGTGACCGGGGTCCTGCCCTTTTCCAGGATGAAGCAATTTGCCGTAACCGGTCGAGCTGTTACCGCCGGACGACTTCTTAAATTCCCAACTTCGCTTTTTCCCGAACTCGTGCACAAAATGCCGGAGTTAACCACGCGCCTGGTGGGCTTGATGTCAGACCGAATCCGTGAGACCACTCGGATTGAACAACAACGTGACCGATTGGCGTCTCTGGGGAAACTTTCCGCCGGCCTTGCTCATGAACTCAACAATCCTGCCTCGGCAGCCAAGCGCGCGACCGGCCAATTGCGAGACATACTCAAGAAGATCAGGGATGCGAGTCTCGAGCTGGGAAGACGCGATCTCACGGCGGCACAGAAATCCGAGATTGAAAAATTGGAAGCCTCGTTCACCCAGCAGGAGATACCTCCACCCGATGCCCTGACTGCAAGCGATCTGGAAGACCAGATCGACTCTCTGTTGCGCAGCCATGGACAGAACGACTTGTGGCAACTGGCGGCCGCCCTAGCGGGGAAGAATATCAAGCCGGAGGTGCTTGAATCTTTGTTCGCAAACCTCGACGCAGATACAGCTCGAGCCGCTCTGGTGAGGATCGCGGCTTCCGTGGAAGTTGCGAGCTTGTTGCACGAAATCGAGAGCAGCACGTCGCGGATTTCGGATTTGGTGCGTGCGATCAAGGAATACACCTACATGGACCAGGCGGCGGTACAAAACGTGGACATCGTGAAGAGCCTGGAGACCACGCTCACGATCATGAATCACAAGCTGAAACAGGGGGTGGTTGTACAGCGCGACTATCAGCGCGTTCCCCTGCTGGTAAATTCGTTTGGAAGCGAGCTCAACCAGGTCTGGACTAACCTTATTGATAACGCCATTGACGCCATGCACGGCAAAGGCGAGCTTCGAGTCCGAACCTATCGCGAGGATAGCTGCGTAGTGGTTGAGATCGGCGACAACGGCCCAGGAATTTCACGCGAGGTGCAGCCCCACATCTTTGAACCTTTTTACACCACTAAAGGGGTCGGGGAAGGTACAGGGCTAGGCCTGGACACAGTACAGAGAATTGTGAAGCAGCACCGTGGAAATATTGAGGTTACTTCCAAACCCGGTGACACCCTTTTTAAGGTCTGGCTCCCGCTCTCCGAAACATCGATTCAATAAGAAGCGACTCCCGAGGCGCCAGTTTGTACACGGCGAGATTGAAAATGGCGGCAACTCACGGGCGTCTCACATCCCAACACCTCGGCTGCCAACTACACCCCTGCCGATACAACCGAACCCGTCATCAACGGCGTTTTATTGGTTCGCAGAAGGCGTTCTCGATAGCGCACGTGTCGCCGACGTGTCAGCTCGACCAGCGGCGACCATACAGCATGCACGAGGTCATGTTTGATCAGCAGATGCCAAAAGCGGTTCGATCGCTTGTACAGATAAGACATAGCTAAATAGAGAGGCACGGCGTGCAGATCTTCTGGACGCCGACGCCAGATGGATTGGTGAGAGAAGAGGCGCTGATAAACCCAAGCGTACCCGTGCTCCAATTCTTCTGCGGACATGTGGCGGGGCTGGAAGACCGCATGGGCCGTGTCATACAGACTCCAGTCGCGGTGCAGCAAACGTCCCTCTGCTTCCATCTGGCGGAACAATGGCGTCGCCGGATAAGGTGTAAGAATATGGAACGTGGCACACTCCAGACGGTTCTCCTCAATCCATTGCGCGGTCTGCGCAAAAACATCTTTACGATCGTGATCAAATCCCAAGACAAAAGATCCGTTTACCTGTATCCCGTAATCGTGAAGAAGGCGGACACGGCGCGCGTAATCTGACGTCTTCGGAGTTTTCTTTCGAGCTTCGGCTAGATTGTCGTCGGAGAGTGATTCGAAGCCAATGAAGACCCCGGTACAGCCACCCAAGGCCATGTCGCGAATGAGATCGGGATCATCAGTAACGTCGATTGAGACTGCTGCGCTCCATATTTTCTTCAGCGGACGTAGGGCGTGGCAGAGAGATCGCAAGTAGTCCCTGCGGGAACCGAGATTGTTGTCAATGAATACAGCATATGGCTGGTTGTCAGACACGAACTCGTCCACCACGAGCTTTGGGTCACGTACGCGATAAGGCATGCGCAGACCGTCCGTCGCCAGATAACAAAACCCGCAGCGATTGTGGCACCCGCGAGTAGCGATGAGGCTGGTGGTCGTTAAGAAGCTGTGCCGCGGCAGAATGGAGCGGCGTGGTAGTGGATCTTCAGAATAGTCGTTGTCATATCCTGCAAAGTAGCGTGACCGTAGCTGTCCACGTTCCGCATCCTCGAGAATGCGCGGCCAGAGTTGCACGCCGTCGCCAAGCGCCAGGGCATCAGCATGAGGCGCGCATTCTTCCGGACAGGAGAGAACGTGTAAGCCCCCTAGAATGACTTTTGCTCCCCGCTGCCGATACCAAGCTGCCACCTGGTAAGCTCGAGCTGCAAAGGTGAGATGAACGGTGATGCCGACAACCTGCGGAATCGGCCTGCATGGCGGAGGACCGTCCAACAGATTTTCGTCCCAGTGCCGGATTCTCCAGTGATCCGGCGTGGTGGCGGCGAAGCTGGTCAAGGCCAGACTTGGTGTAAGAGCGTGTTTCCCAAAGCTAGCAGCTGGGTCCTTGCGATAGAAGGGGTTGATGAGCAGCGCATAGTACGGCTCTAAGGGAATCGTCTCTTTAATCTCTGGAAGGGTGGGCGCGACCGTCATCTCTGCGGGCAGCCAGCGGCGTTTCAGAGCCTCAAAAAAAGGAGCTTCTGGCGCAATCATGGGCACAGCTTGACCAGATTGTTGGCGAAGGTCAAGAAGAACTTCCTACTGACTAATAAACCGAAACAATGAATCGCAGGGGACGAGCTTGGGAGCGATGCTCTGTCGGCCTGCCGCGGTAAGGCTGGTCAATTCGCGGAGTTCCGCATGAATCCTGTATCATTCAGCGCGTTGTATTTTTAATTTTATGTCTCGTCATCTGGGCGTCACCTGACGATAGCCCTGCCTGAAGCACCGGGTCGATCCTTTCCCGAACCCCAAACAAGGAGTCGCGAACATGCGCAGGTTTTACGTCTTCATCTTTCTCGTGCTGTTGTCTTGGTCCGCTGCCGCGCAGCAGAGTCGGCACTTCACTTTCCACTATGCTTTTACGGTGCGAAACATCGAGCCGGGCCAAGCAATCGAGGCTTGGTTCCCGCGGGCGCATTCCGACCAATTCCAGAGCGTAAAAATCCTTTCTGCGATCGGCGACCTGCCGGTGAAGAAAACGCATGAATCGAAATACGGCAACACCATGTTTCACGCCTTCACGGGAAGAGCGACGAAGAGTGAGTATGAATTCGACGCGACGTACGATGTGGTCCGCCGGGAACGGATAGGATTGCCGCCTGCGGGCGTAAAACCGCATCTAGTGAAAGTTTCATCGAAGGAAGCAGACGAATACCTGGGTCCTGACAAACTGGTGCCGATCACAGGCAAGCTGGCCAGCATCGCGGAAACGCAGGTCCAGGGTCGGACCGGTACGGTGGACCGTGCGCGAGCTTTATACGATTACGTGCTGCACACCATGCGATATGACAAGTCCGGTACCGGCTGGGGACGCGGCGACGCAGAGTGGGCGTGTGACTCCAAACGCGGCAACTGCACCGACTTCCACTCGGTGTTCATCTCAATGGCGCGATCACAGCACATTCCGGCGCGTTTTGAGATTGGATTTCCTCTGCCCGCTGACAAGAGTTCGGGTGAAATTCCTGGTTACCACTGCTGGGCAGAGTTCTACGACCCCCAGTTTGGGTGGGTGCCGGTCGATATCTCGGAAGCCTGGAAGGACCAAGGCAAAAAAGACTATTTTTTCGGCGCGCATGACGTAAACCGAGTGCAGTTCTCGTTGGGCCGGGATCTTATTCTGAACCCACCGCAGAGGGGCGGGTCGCTCAACTACTTCGTCTATCCATACGTGGAAGTGGACGGAAAAAAATGGGAAAATGTCTCGAACCAGTTCTCCTTCACAGAGGTCGGGACACGCAGTATTGCGGCAACGCACAACTAGTCACCCTGCACGATGTGCTGCACAGCGTTCATGGGACTTTCCTGCTTAAGTCGGGCGTCATCCATTTTGATCCCTCAACCGGCGCTGCTTTTAACGAAAATTCACTACCGCGCAACATTACTGTAACAAAGCCTTTGTATGCTGCACAAAAGAAGGAAGTGCCGCTCACATGGCCAGTGTTTCACCGAGGGTGCCCCCCGGCGGACCAGAACTGCTTTATGTGGTGGAGGACGATAACGATATCGCCCGCCTGGTTCAGCATCATCTCGAGCAGGGCGGATACGCGGTCAGGTTATTTGGTAGTGGAATATATGTGATTGAGGAGGCACGCCGCGAGCGTCCCCGTCTTTTCCTGCTCGACATCATGATTCCGGGGCCGAATGGCCTTGATTTGTGCCGCCAGATCCGCCGCAATGAAATATTGCGGAATGCTCTAGTTGTATTTCTTACTGCAAAAGGGACAGAATCAGAGCGCGTACACGGTCTCGAATCCGGAGCCGATGACTATATAAGCAAACCCTTCAGCCCGAGGGAACTGGTGGCTCGCGTCAGGGCCCTTCTTAGACGCGGACAGGAGTCAGGACCATCCGTACTGACTATCGGGCACTTAGAAATCGACTCGCCTGCAATGTCTGTCAAAGTTCACGGACAAAAGATTGCCACCACCGCAAGAGAGTTTCAGCTTCTCGACTATTTGGTTCGCAATACTGGCCGCGTTTTCACCCGCGACCAGCTTCTTGATGCAGTTTGGGGTGAAAGCTCGCACGTGATTTCTCGTTCGATTGATGTATATGTACGGCGTATCCGTAAGAAAATTGAAACAGAACCAGAGCAGCCACGGTATCTAAAAACGGTTCATGGCGCCGGCTATCGCTTCGATGTATCCGAATGAACGAGTTACAATGCCAGCGTAATGCCACCCATCACCTCCGACCATAGTGTTCTTACATCCGGCTCGCAAACTGAGGTGAAGCTGCCTGCGCGATTTCTTTGGGGTGTTTCGACCGCGGCCCACCAAGTGGAGGGCGGGAACCTCAACAACCAGTGGTGGGCGTGGGAAGCCGCGGGACGAGTAAAATCGAAAGACTGTTGCGGCAACGCATGCAACTGGTGGCTGCAGGCGGAGCGCGATTTCGATCTGGCTCGCGATCTCGGTTTAAACGCCATGCGCCTTTCGCTCGAATGGAGTCGAATCGAGCCGCGGCAAAATGTTTGGGACACAGCAGCTATCCATCGTTACCGGCAAATGCTGCAGGGGCTTCGGGAACGAGGAATACGGCCATTTGTTACTCTCCACCACTTCACTAATCCGCTCTGGTTCGAACACAAGGGAGCGTTTCTCGATTTCGAAGCCCCGCAACTTTTTGAGCGTTTCACTCGCCGCGTAATATCCGAGTTCGGCGACTTATGCGAAGACTGGGTGACGTTCAACGAGCCCAATGTCTATGCTGCTCTCGGCTATGTTGTGGGTGAGTTCCCCCCTGGAAAGCGAGGCGATTTTGTCTCTGCGATCCGTGCGCTAAGCGGCATGGGGCGCGCCCACGCCCTGGCATACCGCGCCATTCATGAGCTGCAGCCCTCGGCACAGGTGGGATGGGCGCACAACTACGTGGTATTTCATCCGGCTGCTGATTCCAAGCTGGACCGCGGCATCGTTCGATTGGTACACGAACTCTTCAATGAAAGTTTTCTAAGGCTGGTTGACCGCGGAAGTCTGGCTTTTCCGCTTCATCTTCTCGATGGCGACACCGGTAACGTTCAGGGGACGTATGACTTCGTCGGTCTCAATGTGTACAGCCGGTTCCGCGTGGCTTTCGATCTGAACTTCGCCTCACAACTTTTCGCCCGGATTTTCGTTTCCGAAGATGCGCCGCAAGGCGATAAAGGCGTCGAAAATCCATATGGCGAAGTGTACCCTGCGGCGATCCGAGCGGCGGTGGAACGTGTCGCCCCGTTGGGCAAGCCGATCTATATCCTTGAAAACGGTGTCCCCGACGCTGCGGACCGCATTCGTCCCTGGTTGTTAATGAACGTACTCCGTGAGATACATTCCTTAGTTGCAGAAAACCACGATCTGCGCGGCTACTTCCATTGGACATTGACGGACAATTTCGAGTGGAGCGAGGGTTGGGGGCTGCGTTTTGGGTTGTTTTCACTGGATCCAACGACCCAGGAACGCAAACCGAGAAGGAGTGCGGAACTCTACAAACGGATCGTCCAGCAGAACGGCCTTTCACCTGATCTCGCGCGAGAGTATGAACACCCGCTAGCCCACGCGACGCGCAATTCCTAAGCTCCCGACTCCCAATATTTGTGGTCGCGTAGGAAGAAGCTATCATTCCACGAGTTCAGCGCAGTGCGAAGGAACAGCCGAACCAACGGGAAGTGCCCCATTTTTTTGAATCTGCGATTGGTCGTCAGCACGTAACCCGGCACTATTCCGAACTTGTTTCGCGCAACATGTTTGCTGAGCATATAATCCTCGGCAAATAGCGCCTGCTCGTGAAATCCGCCCAGCTCTATGAAGCGCTTCCTGGCGAAAAGCATGAACATTCCCGTACTAAACGGCTTGAACAGGCGCGACAGTTGCTGCATAAAGTCGTTGCCGGCATAGAGCAGTCGGTCCATAAAGCTCCCGCCTGAGCAGCGGATATTCGTCGTAACACAGTGAAGTTCTTTCTGCTTCATCAGGTGGACCGCACGGCTAACCAGTGTGGGATCTGCGACCTCAATATCGGCGTCAATAAACAGGAGATAAGAAGTTCCCGCACGATGGGCCCCGTTGTTGCGTCCTACGGCCGGCAACCCTCCTGGGATCACTTCAAGGTTGAGGCGGTCAGCAAACCCGAGCGCAATTTGCACCGTACTGTCAGTTGATCCGGCATCAGCCAGGTACACCTTCGTATTCGGCATCAGCGGGTAATCCTGCCGAACTAGCGAATTCAGCAGAGTCCCAATCAGCTTGGCCTCGTTCTTCGCTGGGATAATAATCGTCAGTTCGTTCGCGGACCTCATGTGTGTTTACCCCCTCACTGTCAATGGTGATGTAAGTAGCAGCAGGCTGAGTCCAGCAGCCTGTATTGAAGTACTCAATTCCATCCTTCTGCATCTGGATTACCTCATGCGTATGACCGCAGAAGATCCGCTGTACGCCACGCTCGCGGGCATACGCGATGGCCCCCTCGGAAACCTTGCTGGTTAGCCGTAGCCATTTCGTATCCAGGCGCTCGAGCAATCGCACAATGTACTTGTGCCGCGTATCCAGCTTTTGCATGCGCAAATAGAATGTAGTCAGCAGCCTGCCCAAGGCGATGGTGTTCACTGAGAAACCGTCAAACTGGTGGCCATGAATCGCCAGATGGCGTTCGCCGTCGAAGTCCCACTCATATTCCTGGTAAACCCTGATTCCAACCAGGTGCGACATAACTTCTGTGAGCCCCTGGTCGTGGTTTCCTTCGACCCAGACAATTTCAATGTTGCGCTTGGGATTAGAGAGTTTTCGTATGTAAGACAAAAAACGCCAGTGTTCTTTCGTGAGGCGTCGAAAATTCAGATCGCAAAAAATGTCCCCGAGGAGGATGAGACGTCGAAAAGAGTTCTCTTTCAGGACCTTTAGCGCTGCATTCGCGCGGCTTATGTCCGACCCGAGGTGCAGGTCCGACAAGATCAACGTGTCGAAACCAGACGCTCCCATGCTTCTCTTATACGTAACTACTGTTACACCAAAATTAATTTCGGCGGGCAAGAGAATGCCTTTGGTAACCTTTGACCATAAATTTACACGCCGTTTACATCACTTTAACCTCGCAGTAACATAGGGCGTTTTAGAAAGCGTTGTTATCGGCGGCCGTTCGCTTTACGATGTGTTTCAGTAGCTAGCGGTGAGAATCGGAAATGCGGCCCAGGACCTCTCAGGCGGCGTTCCGTGGATAGGCACGCACCACAATGAAGTCGAATTTCTTAAGCGTTCCATATTGCGGGCCTCGGCCGGAAGCATTAATTCCTGAATTAGCGCTTCTACTTAGGTGGGGAACATCTCCGTCCCAGGTATTCATCATTGTCCTATCAGTTCCTGACAGGTGACGCAGTAGCGTGCCCAAGGTAGCGCTTCCAATCGCTTGACGCTGATATCGCCTCCGCAGTGCGCACATTCTCCGAATGTCTCCCGCTGAATTCGTTGCAGCGCTTGCGTAAGTGTTTTCACCATTTGCTGTGTGGAAGCGATCTTGTGAGCTAGCATCTGCCGCTCGTACTCGCTCGCGGCTTGGTCAGCCGGATCGGCGCTTCTTGTGCTTAGGGTTTGGGTTTCCTGATGCGCGTCGGCAAGCACGCGGTTGAGTTCCGCAATACGTCCTTCCAACAACTCCCTGAAGTGCGCGGCTTTCTTGTCGGAGAGCACCTGAATCTCGCTTAGCTGATGAACGCACCATACGACGGTGCATTGACTCAGGATATGTCGCATTGGCCGCGGTGTAAAATCGAGCCTTGGCCAAGCCGGGAGTCCGATCGAATGAAAGCAATTCGCATGCATATGCGAGGCGGCCCTGAATTGCTAGCCTACGAAGACGCTCCGAAACCGGATCTCCAGCCCGGAGATGCACTCGTCCGCGTCATCGATACGTCGATAACGAAGACAGAATTAACCTGGGACGAAACCTATACAGATTGCGATGGCCGGCCGCGGATTCCCACCATTCCGGGACACGAATTCGCGGGGATTGTAGACGCCTTGGCCCCGCAGGCTGCGGGGGTGCGCGTGGGCGATGCTGTGTATGCACTTTCGTCGTTTTGCCGCAATGGCAGCGCTGCCGAATACATCGCGATCCGTGCAGCGGACCTCGCGCCCAAGCCGCATTCGCTGAACTTCGAGCAGGCGGCCGCGGTTCCGCTTGCAGGCCTTACCGCGTGGCAAGCCCTTTTTGATTATGCGCAAATTGAAAAGGGACAGCGGATCCTGATCCACGGCGCGGCGGGCGGCGTGGGGACATACGCGGTCCAGCTTGCGAAGTGGAAGTGTGCCGAGGTGATCGCCACGGCTTCACACAAGGACCACAATTTCCTCGGCGAGCTCGGCGTCTCGGAAGTAATCGATTACACCCACGAGCATTTCGAGGAAAAAGTGGAAGATGTGGATGTGGTGCTCGACACCGTCGGCGGGGAAACGTGGCAGCGGTCGTGGAGCGTGTTGCGTCGCGGCGGCATTCTTATCAGCATTGTGAGCCCGGTGGCGGCCGAGAAGGCGGCTTCGCTCGGCCTTCGAGCCGTATTCTTCATCGTTGCGCCGAACCGCGCGCAACTTATCCAGCTGGGTCACCTCATCGACCAAGGTGCACTCCGCGTCGTCGTCGGAGCTGTGCTTCCGCTTGCAAGAGCGCGAGAAGCTTTTGAGCAAGCATCAGCCGGCCACAAGCGCGGAAAAATTGTGTTGCAAGTGGCTGCCGCCGAGTTCGCGAAAGCATAGGGCCCTCGAGCCATTCCAACTGAATAGCAACGAACCAGGTCGAGCGAGGATGGTGTCACAAAGTGCCACTAATTTTGTCTTAGGGATTGCAACAAGGCCAGCCGAGCCTGCAACGTCTTGATCGAGGGTTAAGGAGATAATTTATGAAAATCGTAGTTATCGGCGGTACCGGTCTTATCGGATCAAAGCTTGTCAACAAGTTACGCGGGCACGGGCATGAAGCTGTACCCGCAGCGCCTAATACAGGCGTCAACACTCTCACAGGTGAAGGTCTGACCGAAGTTCTCCAAGGTGCGTCGGTAGTCGTTGATGTATCAAATTCCCCCAACTGGGAGGACGCAGCAGTGCTAAATTTCTTCGAAACATCAACTCGTAACCTGCTCAGCTACGAAGCCACCGCAGGGGTGAAGCATCACGTCGCATTATCGGTTGTGGGAACCGATCGCATGTCAGAAAGCGGCTACATGCGCGCCAAAATCGCGCAGGAGAAGCTGATTGAACGATCTTCCATCCCCTATTCGATCGTGCATGCCACGCAGTTTTTCGAATTCCTCAAGGGCTTAGCCGACATTTCCATGGTTGACGGCAAGGTACGTCTGCCTCCTGTACTCTTCCAGCCGATGTCTGCCGATGATGTCGCGACTGCCGTAGGCAGAGTCGCCGTAGAACCACCGATAAATGGCAGTGTCGAAATCGGCGGCCCGGAACAATTTCGCGTGGGTGAATTAGTCCGGCGGCGCTTGGCCTCGCTCAAAGATCCCCGCGAAGTGGTCGCGGATCCAAATGCGCTTTACTCCGGAGCGAAACTCAGCGAGAAAACATTGGTTCCGGGCAGTAACGCACGACTCGGCCAGACCCGTTTCGAAACCTGGCTGACTCAGCCCGCAGCACAAGTTGCGAAAGTTGCGTAAGAGCGACGTACTGACCGAACACAGCGAGGTGTGCAATGGATGTTGCACATACACTGAAGTTGTCATAGCCTAGGGGAACCGCGGATAGATATTCTTCTCTCTCGGGGTCTGTCCTCTGCCAGCAATTATGCGGCGATTCGTGCCTCTGATCTTTGTCCTTTTTGCTGCCTTTGGGTATTGCCAGTCGCTCTCGCCTGATGCGTCAGTCCAATTGCGGCGTGCCACGGAGCTTTTGCACGAGAATAACGTTTCAGAAGCCGAAGAAACGTTGAAGCGTCTCGCGGAGCGATTTCCAAAATCAGCGGAAGTACAAGAGACACTCGCCGCCGCACTGGACATTGAGGGCAAGCTGGAGGAGGCCACTTCACATTTCCAGCAAGCCGCACGCCTGGAGCCGCACTCTGCGCGGGCTCACCTGAATTTGGGCGCTAACTTGTTTCGTCGCGGCAAACTGGCGGACGCTCAGCCCGAGTTCGAGACTGCCCTCAAGCTTCGCCCGGCGGACGCTAACATTGAGTTCAATCTCGGTGTGACCTACATGGGATTGCGGAGATTTGATTCTGCTTTGCCGCATCTCCTCCACTCTCACCAGCTCCGCCCTGATGATTTTGAGAGCTCATACCAGCTCGCTCTTTGCTACTTTCTGGTCCGCGACTTCGTCGAAGCGGACAAGTTGCTCGACGCGCTGGTCCCGCCGGCGGGAGGCCAGGCTGGTTTGTATCTTCTCCGGGGGCTCACATCTCACGCTCTAGGCAAAGAGGCCGAATCACAAACTGCATTTCGAAAGTTAGCAGAGTTGCCTTCCGCTCCGGACGTTTTCGCGAGGTTAATTGCGATGAATCCGGATGCAGCAACTAGCGGGAAACTGGTGCCGGTCCTGGAAGCAGCCCGCGCACAGAATCCTAATTCATATGACCTCGCCTATACCCTCGCCGCTCTGTATCATCGTTCCGGACAGAATGATAAAGCGCGCGGCTTGCTGCGAGCGGCCCTTGAGACCTTCGAGACGCCTGATCTGCATCATCTCTCTGGCGAAATCGAGGAGGCCCTCGGGAACTATGTAACTGCCGTCAAGGAGTTCCAACGGGCGGCAGAAATGGCGCCCACGGAACCTAATCTTTACGATCTCGGTTACGAATTTTTGGCGCACTGGAGCTGGGACGCTGCCGGGGAGGTGTTTCGGCGAGGTCTGGATCTCACGCCCGATTCTCTTCGCCTGCGTGTGGGCTTGGCCACTGCCTACTACGGGATGTCAGATTACGACAAAGTGATAGACACACTGCTGGCGTTTCCGAGCCATCAAGAGCAAAGCGAAATCGCAAACCAACTGTTGATCAGCGCTTTTCCTTCCTCGCATGACCGAACGAATGTAGTGCGAAAACGCTTGTCCGAGTTGCAGCGCACCAGTAGAAACAATGCCTGGCCAAACTATTTTTATGCGATGGCGTTATTACACAGTCCCGACCAACCTGCAACTCAGGAACAACGCTTAAAGGCCATGCAATTGCTGCGGCAAGCGATCGCGCTTAAGCCTGACGTCGCTCAGTTTCATTACGAGCTTGGATTGTTGTTGTTCGGTGACCACAATTGGCGCGCCGCCGTTCCGCTGCTAGAAAGGGCAGTGAAACTCAATCCTAATTATGTGGAGGCGTATTATCGCCTAGGCCAGGCTTACCAGCGCTCCGGTGACCCGGCAAAAGCGGCCACCGCCCTTGCGGAACATCGCAAACTGCAGCAGCAGTGGCAGTCTGAGACTGATCGCCGCCAATCACAGACCGCGAAGTTTATCTACCACCTTGAAAAGTAGGCCTTATTTTTTCAACTTCTGTTCGGCGTTGGCCACGGACTTGCCGGTCGGACGCGAGCCCGCCAACAGGGTCCTGCGCAGCGAGATCATATTGGCGTAGATGCGCCATGCGCCAGGGACCGCTTCGGGCAGTTGCCGGTACCACGCGTAGGCGCTATAGATGTATACCCCTTTGCCGTAAGGCGCATACATCATTCCACCCTTTTGCGCTTCCTGTCCCTTGTCATGTGATTCCAAGAGCGGCTCGTAATGTGAGTCCCAGGTCTTCAGGAACTTGGAACCACGCTCTTCCACCCACCCACCGAAGTCGGCCATGGTGATGCGGTTAGGAGAATTGAACACCGGATTTTTGGCATCGAGAATCGCGAGTTCCGAGTCTTCTTCGCTCACCTCTTCCGGATTGTTAGTCATTTTGTAGGGATATGGTCCAAAGTTGTTGTCGAACTCAGGCGTTTGATACTGAACGATCAACACCCCGCCATGCTTTACGTAATCCAGCAAGCGGCCGTTATAAGTCTTTAAATCTCCACGCACGGCATAAGCTCGCACACCCAATACAATCGCGTCGTATATCGACAACTCTGCGTTGGCCAAGTCTGACGCTCCCAGCATCTCGGGGTGTATTCCTAGCAAGCCGAGCGCCTGCGGGATATCATCGCCTGAACCCATCACATATCCGAGCTTCAGGTTTGAGGCAACCTTCACATCCACGGCGCGGACATGATGAACCGCAGGACGGTATAAGTTGGCGCGGCCGAGATCGCGAGCTGTCACCGTGCGATACCCATTGCTGTACTCACGACCTTTGTAGGACGCCACCGCGCGGACCTGATAATCCTGCTGCTTGACCTGGGTGGGCACCGTGATCGCGAAATCGTAGTTTGCTTCTTCATCTTCTTTGGCCAGCGAGAATGGTGTTGCCGCTGGCCTGCTTTTCCAGCCAGAGGGCAAATCCAATTTCAGTGTGCCTTGAGCTGGGCCTTTCGCGGAACTGTGCACGACCACTGAAACCTTGTACTGATTGCGGCCGACCGGAATAATTCCCCGCTCGATTGGAAAACGCACCGTAATCGCGGGCGCCACGCTAAGGGGTGGACGAATGGTTCCGAACTGCGGATCGTGCACGGTCACGGTGAGCGGCTCACGCAGTTCGATAGTGGTGCCGGCTACCTGCAGTTTTGCTTGTCCCCAAGCGGGCGGATCGGGAAAAGCCATTCCGAGATCGCTCGGCACATCCACCTTGTACTCCGATTCTTCAATGGAATCGCGGTGCCAGTAGGGCTCACTGGGTTGTGCATCTTCCGCCACCGTGATACGAAAAGTTGATGCCGCCGGCTGATTACTTGCCAGCGTTTTCAAATCCCCCTTGGCGGTCTCGACTTTCCATCCCTGCGGAGCGAGAATTGCCACCGAGACCGGGGTTACGGAGACGCTGCTGCGATTCACCAGCCGCACTTCGCTGGAGAATGTCTGCCCAGGAATGGCCTGATTGAAAGTGGCAGGGTTCATAAACATTGCGAAGGGACCGGTGGGAATCTCGTCCGGTAACACGGTTGCTTCCATATCGATCGCGAGAGCATCTGCGATCGCATCCTGGAACTGCTGCTCTTTTCGACTTAGCAAGAATTCGATGTGTTCTTTGCCCGCTAGTTCAATGTTCGCGGATCTCACCTGGGCCAACAATTTGCGGGTGGCCTCCAGCCCTTGTGCAAGGGGCGGCACAGTCTTTTCCGGCTGCGTAGGAGTGTAGGACTGGGACGCCACCTCAATCGACTCGGTAATTGTTTTCAATCCGGCCACCAGGAACTCCGGCGGATTTGAGCCTGCGCTTTTCGCCATCCCGGTAATCGTTGTATCTATCCCGTCAAAGAAAGATTGCTCGTGCTCGGGGCTGTAACCGGAAATCGCGCTCTTAAAAAGCTTGTAACAACTTTTGAACTCGCCTGGCGGGATAGGACGCCCGCCTCCTGTGCCTTGCGATCGTTGGAAGCTTAAACCTTCGCTGGAAATCTGCGCGTAGGAGCGTCCGAGAACAGGATCATACTGTCCCGTATCTATAGGTAGGGTGCAATCTCCTTTGTCCTCGGGGCGAAACTCCGGCCAGATGTTGTCGTGATAGACCTTCTTCGGTTGCCATGGTTTCAGCCCGGCTTTGATCTGCTCGGGGAAGCGGTTGGGATCGCCGGCAGCCTCAATTACAAGCTGCGCCATTACGCCTGACGCCTGATGATTCCCATGCCCGTCGCGCTGATCTCCGCGGAAACGCGCAATAATTACGTCCGGACGGTCACGTCGGACGGCATAAACAACGTCTCGCAGCAGGTTTTCCTTGCCGCCCCACTTGTCCAAAGACTCTTGTAGTGTCTTCGAAAAGCCGTAATCCACTACATGCGTAAAGTACTGATCCGCTCCGTAGTAGCGGTCGGCCTGCATCAGTTCGAGCGTGCGCAGCACCCCCAGATAGTCGAAGAAGTATGGCCCGATTAGGTCGGCACCGCCTTCGCCACGGTTGAGCGTGAGGAGTGAAACATGCGCTCCCTGTCCGCGCGAAAGCATGGCCAGCATGGGGCCATCCTCATCGTCGGGATGCGCGGTAACGTGCATTGCACTTGCCGTAGTTCGCAGCTGCAACAGTTCCCGCCACAGACCAGCCGCGCCGCGATCTTCAGGAATTTTCTCAGCGCGTGATGCTCGAAGTCCGACAGTGAGCAGTACAACCATCAAACACAGGACAGTGCCATGCCGCTTCATCGCCTTCTCCTGGTTGGCGTTCTGCGATTGCCAAATTAGCAAGCGCAGGTATTATCCATATTCAGCGGAGCCGGTTTACCAAAGCGCTTAGGCCAAGTCAAGCAAACAGATTCCAGGCGCGCTGCTGTTCCTTGCATGCGGCAAAACCAGATTATCGCCGCGATTCGAAGAGCGACGTAGCGCTTACGCGCGGGCGGTTCCGGCGGCTGCGAGCCTCACCACCCCTCGGGATCGACATGCGAGCGTTTTAGTCTTGACAGGGCCGCAGCTGCTCTGCTAAATGGGCCATTACATCTAAGCGCCTATCTCATCAGGCGCCCCAGCAAACGGGGGTGGCAGATGCAACCTAACGGCAGCCGAGTGGCAAGCTCGATTGTGGCAGTTATCTTATGGGCGCTCCTAAACACCATATTATGGGCGCAGACAAACACCGGCACGATTTCCGGAACCGTGAAGGATTCGTCAGGCGCGATGGTTCCGAATGCCCAGGTCACCATTACCAATACGGCCCAGCAAACATCCGAGCGACTCCAAACTAATGACGTTGGAGCGTACGTTGCTCCCTCGCTCGCAATCGGCTCCTATGACATTCAAGTACAGGGAGCAGGATTCCGCAGCAGTGTCCGTAAGAATGTCCTCTTGCACGTGAATGAACACCTGGGGCTGGACTTCACGCTTGTAGCGGGCGGCTCCAACGAGGTGGTTGAGGTTACGACGCAGTCACCGATCATTGATACGCAGTCCGCTGATGTAGGACAAGTGGTCGAAGCCCGTACCGTTCAAGACCTCCCGCTCGACGGCCGGCGTTACATTGATTTAATGTTGCTGGCCCCTGGCGCGGTGCAGGCTGCCGGCCTCCGTAGCAACCCTCGGGAAGGACGCTTCAACATAGACGGTAATCTCTCGTTGCAAAACAATTTCGTATTGAACGGCGTTGATAACAATACGTTCAGCGAGAACGCCCAGGACAAGAGCCCACAGGCTGTGCGTCCCGTACCGGACGCGATTCAGGAGTTTAAGGTCCAGACGCGCACCTATACAGCCGACTTTGGTTGGGCCATGGGTGCCGTGGTCAATGCGGAAATCAAGTCTGGCTCCAATCAATTTCATGGCAGCGGCTGGTTCTTTAACCGCAACGACCATCTTGATGCGATCGACTACTTTGCCAAGCGAGTCACACCAGTTATCAAACCACGCGAGTTGCGCAATCAATATGGATTCACGGTCGGCGGGCCCATCCTCAAGGATCGTACATTCTGGTTCTTCGATTACGAGCACACCCACTCGTTTAAAGGTCAGGTGGCCACGGGCACCGTCCCCACAGCTGGTATGAAGCAGGGTATCTTCCCAGGGGACCGGCCGTTGACCGACCCCTCCGGCGTTATTCCGCTAATTGCCGGCTGCGTTGACACCGCCAGGAACGTCATCAACCTCACAGCGTTGCGTACAGACGGTAAACCTTGCGGCGATCCCGCTGGCATCGCATTAGCCCAGCTTTATCCCGATCCGAATTCTGGCGAGTTCACATTTACTGGTTCGCCGCTTGTACCCAACAATCAGGATTCGTTAGACGCTCGCGTTGACCACAGGCTGAGCTCGCGTGACAATCTCACTTTTACCTACGATTACTACCAAAACGACGGCGTGGACCAACGCGGTCCATTTCCCAACCCCCTGGCAACTGGCGGCTTTAGCGCCAATTTCCATGCTCGTGGGCAACTCGCGTCCGCCGGCTGGACGCACACCTTTCGTCCCAACCTGTTGAATGATTTTCGGGCTGGCTTCAATCGTGTCTTCAGCATCGAGAACCCATTGCCCGGCAACAAAAATCTCGGGCCACAGTTCGGCCTGACCAATTTGCCAGCGTTCTTTCCCGCCGGGCTACCTCCCATCAACGTAGCCGGGTACTCCAAGTTGGGAACTTCGGAGTGGCGCCCGCAAACACAGACCTCGCAGGTGTACCAATTCCTCGACAGCTTGTCCTATCTCCGCGGGAACCACTCAATGAAGTTTGGCTTTGAGTACAAGCACATGCTTAACAACTTCTTGGACATCATGGCCCCCAATGGGCAAATCAATCTGAACAACACTTACACCGGGGACGGTGTTGCCGACTTATTGCTGGGATTGGTGTCTGACGTGGCCGCGACCACGCCCATCGTTCCACACAATTACGTGAACGGCTGGATGCTCTACGGTCAGGACAGCTTCCGTATCACACCCAAACTGACGGTGAATTACGGGATTCGGTATGAGTACTTCACTCCGCTCATCGAACGCGACCGCAAGACCTCAAACTTCTCTCCTACCGCGAACAATGGGCAAGGTGCGCTCCTGACCGCCTTTCGAGGGCCGTTTCCGACCCCCACTTGCAGTTTCAACTGCCTCATCCAGGTTACCGGGGACTCACTTTACGATCGCACGCTGATCAACCCCGACCGTAATAACTTCGCACCCCGGGTGGGCTTTGCATACCAAGCTGCGGAGCGAGTTGTGGTGCGCGGCGGATTTGGCATTTTCTACCAGGCCCTGGATCGGCAAGGTAGCTCCGGACTGATCCAATTGAATCCACCGCAGGACATCAACTTCAACTTTGCGCGTGCCACGTCGTCGTCTGATCCCCCAAAACATTTTCTGCGGGATCCATTCCCGACTTTGCCGACTGCTTTCGATCCCACAAAGATTTTCCTGGAGGGTCGCGACCCGAACGAGCGCGCTCCCTATTCCGAGCAATGGAGCATCGGGCCTGAAGTCCAGCTCGCAAGGGACATTGCGGTTGACCTAGCCTACGTTGGCCAGCAAACCCACAAACTGCGTAAGCTCTACAATCTCAATCAAGGCAGCATCGTAGGTGGCAATTCTGTAGTGTTCCCCTATCCCGACTTCAACCCCGCTATCGAATATATCCGCACCAATGGGAGGAGCAACTACAACGCATTCCAGGCGCAGGTGCGCAAGCGCATGGCAAAAGGATTTGCTTTTAACCTGAGCTATACATGGTCGAAAGCGCTGGGCGACGTAACCGACAACCTCTCAACCGGTACCACCAGCTCGCAGGAATATCCGCAGAACATTAACGACCTTCGGGCTGACTATGGCCGCCTCAATTTTGATCAGCGGCACCGTTGGGTCGTGAACTGGGTCTATGAGTTGCCATTCGGACCGGGCAAGGACCGGTTATCCAACGGAGCTGTATCCAAAATCCTCGGTGGCTGGCAGTTCAATGGCATTTACAGCTACAGCACCGGCGTCCCTGTGACCATTGGTGCCCCTGACCACAGCAACACAGTTTCGTTCAATTCTCGTGCAAACCAGATTGGCGATCCGCTCCCATCCGGGTTCAGCCAGAGCGTTGACCACTGGTTTAACACCGCAGCATTTTCGGATCCCGCGCCGTTTACCTTTGGCAATTCCCGGGTAGGCGTCCTCAGCGGGCCCTCACACAATAACTGGGACCTCTCTCTGTTCAAAAAAATACCTGTGACAGAACGAATCAATTTTGAGTTTCGCACAGAGCTCTTCAACGCCTTCAACCATGCGCAATTCGATCCGCCAGACAATTTCGTCCTGAGCCCTACCTTTGGTCAAATTACGCAAACGGCGGATCCGGACAAACCTGCGCGCGTGATCCAGTTTGGCTTGAAGATGTACTGGTAATTACACGAAGCTGGCCAACGGGGAAGTCAACCCGTTGGCCTTTTTTTGTTTTTCTCAAATCTATGAACAATTCAGCTCAGCAATCTTCCCGTCGGCGTTTTCTAGCCCAAGTTGCTGCCATTCCCGTTGTAGCCGCGCTCAAGCTGCCCGCCATAGGAGAGGCTTCTGTGCCGGCGAGCAGCCACAATTGGGGCGACGTAGTGGGATACGATATTGACGATCTTATCCATCGTTCCAAGCTAGCCATCTTGCCGCTGGGTTCAGTCGAGTTTCACGGTCCGAGTGGACCTGCCGTGGCCGATACCATCCTAGCTGAAGGTATTGCCTCGCGGGTTGCCCAGCGCCTGCCCGCTGCGGTTTTTCCAGTGGTGAGCTATGCGCAGTGTCCGGCAAATACCGCCGGGTTCCACGGCAGCATTTCAATACGGCCAGAAGTGATGACCATGTTGTATACCGATATTCTTCGCGGAATCGTCGCCAACGGTTTTCAGAAGGTGCTTGTTCTGAATGCTCACAGCGGCAACGTTGGGCCGGCACGCGCTGCGGTAGCGGAGGTGACTCAACAGCATGTCGGTACACAGATGATCGTGGTCAATTGGTGGGAGACGTTAACTCCCGAAGTGCTTGATCGCCTCCATCTATTTACTTCGGGAAATGGCGGGCATGGGCACGGTGGTCCTTTGGAATTGTCTGCCACCGCAGTTTTTGCTCCGAATAGCGTGCAACCGGGGCGAGCACCTGACCTCCCCGGCAGCGAGGGCGTAGGCCGGGAATTTCCTTACTACATGGACAAAAGCGGCGCACCCGGGTGGCAGGCCTACTCCGGCAAGCTCAGCGAGATCTCTCGCGACAAAGGAGAAAAGTTAGTGCAAATAGTAGTAAACAAAATCCACGACCTGGTAGCGAACTGGCTTGAACACGATAAAGAACCCGGTAACTGGTGACACGAGGCAGAGCGGATCAGAGCTCTCGAAGAATAAGGATCAGGGTCTCGGGAAAAAGGGGACCCACTCTTTCAAATAGAAGGGGGTACCGCTTGGACCAGAACCACTCTACCGCGTGTTCCAGGTAGCCGTCCGTAGCGCTCGGTAAAGCGATGACTATGAGAGGAACAAAAGGGCGGAACACGAGTAGCAACAAAAAGGAGTTGTCAGTACAACAACGCGAAGAACTACTCAGAGTGTTAAAAGCCCGTTTTGAGAAAAACACGAACCGCCATCAAGGTCTCGCGTGGGCCGACGTAAAAGCAAAGCTGGAAGCTGATACCGAAAAACTGTGGTCACTCGGTGAGATGGAACGAACTGGCGGTGAACCGGACGTTGTTGGTCATGATAAAAAGACCGGCGAATACATTTTTTATGATTGTTCAGCGGAAAGTCCCAAAGGCCGCAGAAGTGTCTGCTACGACCGTGAAGCGCTGGAGTCAAGGAAAGAACATAAACCTGCCGATAGCGCCATTAATATGGCAGATGCCATGGATATTGAGCTTTTAACAGAAGAACAATATCGAGACTTGCAGAAACTGGGAGAATTCGATACCAAAACCTCGAGTTGGGTGAAAACACCTTCCGCTATCAGGAAACTCGGCGGCGCCATCTTTTGTGATCGCCGCTACGATACAGTTTTCGTGTATCACAACGGTGCGGAATCCTACTATGCTGTCAGAGGGTTCCGGGGAGCGCTGAGGGTATAACCTTTGCCCGACGGCGGCGGACGTTGAGTTGAGCTTGTGACAGGGCGATCGACTTGCCCCTGCTTGCTCTTCTCCATCATTATGCTGTCGGGCTTGCGTGCTTCATCCATGGCAATCTACCGGCTCTACTGTGTGCTCGAGCACGCTCGGCGGAGCGAGAATTAATATTTCGCTACTGCGCAGCGACGCGATTTATAGAGGTTGCGCGCTCATGCCTCTTTCTCTTGTTTTGCCGGACCGCGAAGGCGATATGTCCCGGAATATACGTTGAAGCGTTCTCCGCGTAGAAAGCCAACCAGAGTCATCCGGAATCTCAGGGCCATCTCGACTGCGAGACTCGATGGAGCTCCAACCGCAATCATGATCGGAATGCCGGCCATCAGGGCTTTCTGGACCAACTCGAAACTGGCACGCCCGCTGACCAGAATCACGCTCTCGCGAAGTGGGAGTGCCCCCTGCAGAAATTCGTATCCGATTAACTTGTCCACAGCGTTATGCCGGCCCACATCTTCTCGCAGGCTCAACAAGCGACCAGAAGTGTCGAAAAGTCCGGCTGCGTGCAATCCCCCAGTTCGATCAAAAACGGATTGGGCCTTGCGAAGAGAGTCGGGCAGGCCCGGTATCAGAGATACTTCTATGAGGGGCGTGTCAAAGGGCAATGGAAAGCAGATTTGCGACCGTACCGCTTCAATTGACGCTTTCCCGCAAACACCACAGCTGGAAGAGACGTAGAAGTTTCGTTCCAGCCGCCCGAAGTCATAATCAACTCCCGGCCGTAACTCGATGGTGACGCCGTTGCGATTCCCCGGTGTGCTGGACACTGGATCGGTGTCGCCAATGCTAAGGATTTGGTCGGCACTGTGGAGAATTCCTTCGGAGAAGAGAAAACCTGCGGCCAGCTCTGGGTCATGACCGGGAGTGCGCATCGTGATCGCGAGGTCTTTCTCGACGCGCTCGCCTTCCCGTTCATAGCTGAGTCTGATCTGCAGTGGCTCTTCGACAGCAACTAAGTCTTGCCTGCGACTTAAGACAGGACCCTCGGCCGTTTCAACCGGTACGGGCAATATGCTTCGGCTGCGATCGTGGGAAGTCGCCAGGCGATGGGAGTCGCCAGGGCCGGAGATCGGCGGGATGGTCTCTTTCTCCATCAGAACCTCAGAACACCAGGCAGCTATAGAACCAACCGCATCCCTGGCCGATGACGCTAGATCCCCAACAAGTTCGTCTGCAATTTCGAGTACCCATGCTCTTCCGCCCAAAGGCTCAACGGGATCGCCGCCAATTCGTCTACTACCGGAACTGCGTTGCCATTCTTCGTCAAATCGATGGTCTTGATGTAATGGTGGCAGCTATCGCAGGCTTCAATCCGAACGTGCTGGAACTGGTCAGCAGTGTAAATTACAAGCTTCTCGACGTTTTCTTCTCCGCACGAGGGGCATAACAATCGCCGGAACTCCCATTCGTTCGCACAAAGACTGCAAATGAGCGAACGCTTTCCTCCATCTCCCTCGGGCCGAAGGATTCCCGCCTGCGGCCTACTTCCACAAACCGGGCACAGCGGCTGAACGCGTCCGGATGTGGGTTTCTGAGTGTAATCGGCAAGAAATTCCGCATAAGGCTGTAGAAATAGTCGAGAGAGCACAGCTTCGGCACTGCTCGGTTGCGATTCGCTATCTGCCCAGCAGGCCTGCAGCAACTCTTGCCAACGCTGAGCGCCTTGAGCAATCAGTTCCGCAGCGGAGTGAGCCAGGGGCGCAGGGGCGATTGTCTCAACCAGTGCAAGGAACTGAGGAAACTTCGGAAGGAGAATAAATAAATCCAGTTCGTCGCGCAGCACGCCCTCCGTGCGGGCCCTCTTCGCATCCCCGCAGGAGGACTCAAGGTCGGCGTAAAGGGCTTGCTGAAAGCTAGTGATACGCGTGTAAAACTGCAACACTTCAGCTGCAAAGGGATGCGCCCTCGCCAACTGATCAGCACGCCGCATCCGCTCGTCCCACTTGGATCGCTTCATTTCTCGGCCGACGTCCCCTTGGTGACCTGCTCATACCAGAGCCGGTGATGCGTTTTAGCCCAGATGGACGAGACTTCACCACGAACCATCGAAGTGAAACTCCCGCGCACAAAGGCTGTGCTCATGTAAACGTGAATGATGAAGCCGCCGATGGTCGCCAGCGCTGCCGTGACGTGTACGGTGATCGCTAGATAGCGCAGCCAGCGCAGGCTCCAGGGGATGGATTCGACGAACCACAATCCAAAACCGGAAAGCACCAGTAAAATGGCGCCATAAAACATTAGCCAGAACAATAATTTCTGGCCATAGTTAAAACGGCCAATCGGCGGAAGTCTCTCGTCCTCATTCCGGACGTAATAAGGGATCAGTTTCGACCAACGGCGGTCAGCGTCGGTTGTGCGCATGTCACGCCGCCACATCTCGTACATCCATAGCGTCGATATGGTAAAGATCAGGCCAACCCAGGGATGCCAGAAGCGGGCAGTCGGCCCGCTGCCGACCACGGCGGCCAGCCAATACATGTAAGGTGACCAAAAAGCCAAACCCGTCAGCAGGCAATAGACGTAGGAGAACGTAGCGATCCAGTGGTTGACGCGCTCGGTAAGTGTGTACCGGACAACCCGGTCGCCTGAATGGCCACTGCTTTGCGCAGGCGAAAAGACTCGCGAAGTGCTCACGGCTGTCCTCTTTTCCTGTCCTTATCGCTCTCAATTTCCTTGGGACCGAATCGCAGATAATGCAGGGTCACGCCCACAACCCCAAACCAGATTGCGAAGTTTCCAATCCACTTAGCCGGCCCTTTCCAAAAACGGACAACCCATGGAATACGAGGGTCCTTGGGTAATCCGCCATACGCCTCCGGATTAGAAACATCATGGAGAACATAGATGACGCCGGTTCCCCCGACGCCCGGCGGATCATACACTCCAGCTTTCTCCAGACCGTTCCCGCGAAGTTGCTGCGCCCGGGCCTCAGCAAGGCCTCGCATATCGTCTTTCGTTCCGAAGTGCAGACAGCCCGTAGGACAGGCCTTAATGCAGGCAGGCTCCAGCCCCTGTGAGACGCGGTCGGAACAAAGGGTGCATTTGAACATCTTTTTAGTCTGCTGATTGAACTTGGGAATATTGAACGGGCACCCGCTGACGCAATAGCCGCAGCCGATGCAGTGCTCCTGCTGAAAATCAACGATACCGTTCGTATATTGAACGATGGCGCCGTCCGCCGGGCACGCCGCCAGACAGCCCGGCTCGGCGCAGTGCATGCACTGGTCCTTGCGCATGAGCAAACTTATAGAGCCGTCTGCGTTCTCGTGCTCGTTGAATTTGATGAGATTCCAGTAATTCCACGTCGTCTCCGGCATCGTCTGGTAACTGTTGTCGAACACGGTCTCGGTGAATGTGTAACCGTTCCATTCGAGACAGGCCACTTCGCAGGCTTTGCAGCCGATGCACGTGGTGGTATCCACCAGCTTGCAGACTTGTTCGGCGCGCTCCACTCCCGCCCCAGGCACCGGTCCGGGATGGCCGGAGATTCTATTGATTTGCAATGTTGCCTGGCTCATCAGTTCACGCTATGCCTTTTCCAGTTTGACCAGAAAGCCCTTGAACTCCGGCGTGTACGCGTTGGGATCGGTCACCGTCGGAGTGAGCCGGTTGGCGATGGTCCTCGCGTCCTTGCCTGCGTCCTCCTGAATGCCGCGATAACCCTGGTGGATCGGAATCCCGATCTGATAAATCTTCTTGCCGTCAATGCTCATGGGCTTGATACGCTTGGTGACGAAAGCCTTTGCGATGTAATAGCTCCTCGCGCTGGTCACCTTCACCTTATCGTTACCCTTGATTCCTAATTCCTGCGCCAACTCAACCGGGATCTCAACGAATGGCTCCGGTATGAGCTGCACGTTCATCTGATTGTTTTTGGTCCAGTAGTGGTAATGCTCGGTGAGCCGATAAGTGGTGCAGATGATGTTGAAGCCTTCGCTGGTGGTGCCGTACTTGTCCGCCGGCGTGGAGAATTTCTTGACCACCGGGTTGTTTGAGTGGTTCGGATGCAGCGCGTTCTGAACGGGACTCTCAAACGGTTCGTAATGCTCCGGGAATGGACCGTCAGCGAAAGACGCCAAAGGCCCAAAGATTCGCCCGACCCCTTCCGGGTTCATGATGAATGGTCCCATGTGTTCTTTGGGGGGTGAGTCTGCCTTGAAATCCGGTACGTCATTTCCGGTCCAGAGGTTTGCCGACTCATTCCACCAGACCTGTTTCCGTTCCGGATCCCAGGGTTTTCCCGACGTGTCGCAGGACGCGCGGTTGTAGAGAACGCGGCGGTTCGCCGGCCAGGACCAGGCCCAGTTCTGGTAAATGCCAAGGCCAGTTGGATCTTCGGTGCCGCGGCGTGCGAGTTGCGGTCCCGCTTCAGTCCAGCATCCGGAATAAATCCAATTGCCGCAGGAAGTAGTACCGTCATCTTTTAACCATGCGAAGCCCGGCAGTTGCTGCCCCTTCTTGATGATCTGCTGGGTCTTTGGATCCGTAAGGTCCGCGAGGGCTTTGCCGTTGATCTCTTTCGCTAACTCCGCCAGAGACGGATGCTGAGGATCTGTGTAGGACCATGTCAGGTTCAGGATGGGATCCGGGAACTTGCCACCTTCTTTCTTATACAGTTCGCGGACCTTGAGGAAGATCTGCGCGACGATGTCCTGGTCCAGGCGGGCTTCCCCCGGTGGCGGGAGGGCGACGTTCTTCCATTGCAGCCAGCGAGAGGAATTCGTCATCGATCCATCTTTCTCAGCGAACCCAGCGCAGGGCAGGCGATAGACCGTGGTGTTGATGGTCTTCATTTCTTCCGGCGAGATTCCCGGCGACCTCCAGAATTCGCTGGTCTCATCGGGATAAATCTCGCCTACAACGAGCCAATCGGCTTTTTTGAGGGCGTCAATATTTTTCTGTGAGTCGGGCCCAATGGCGACGCCGTTCATGCCGAAGGCAAACATTCCCTTTACCGACCCGCGGTACATGTTGTCCCAAATCTGGGTCCACGAGTAGTTGCGGTCCGCCTTTGGCATATAGTGAAAGGCCCAGTCGTTTTGCTTGGTGGCAGCGTCCCCGTAGAAGGCTTTAAGCAACGAGACCGCAAACTTCGAGGTGTTCGTCCAATAATTGTATGAATCCCAGGGAGCGGGTTTGGACGCAGTGGGCGTAGTACGCTTCAGGTAGACACTCAGGTTTATATCCGCAGGACTCGGAGTCTTCAAATAGCCAGGCCAAATGTCAAACACGCCGCCCATGTCGGTCGCGCCCTGAATATTGGAGTGTCCACGAAGTGCATTGACACCCCCGCCCGCTCTCCCCACGTTTCCGAGTAGCAGTTGCAACATTGCTGCAGCGCGGATGATCTGCGTCCCGAATGTGTGCTGCGTCCAACCCACCGCGTACATGATGGTGGCAACCCGCTTCATGTCTCCATCTTTACGAACCGAAGTAAAAAGGTCGGCGGCCTTCAAGAACTGATCTTTTGGTATGCCAGTGATGCGCTCCACCATTTCCGGGGTGTAGCGCGAATACTGCTGTTTCAGTAACTGAAAAACGCAACGCGGATGCTGCAAAGTTAGGTCATAAGCTACGGTTGGAGGAAGCATGGGGGTGGGCTTGGATGACTCAGTCGCCTTCGCGCCTGTCGGGCTCGCTGCCTGATAGCTCTGCCCCTCGCCACCCGGCTTCTCAGGCCCGCTCTGGGCTCCACTTCCGCCAGCGTGCGCAGCCGAGGAGCTGTCTCTATCGTGGCTAACCATCGCCGCGCCGTGACCGGCCATGGCTGCTGCGGCCGGGACGGCTGTGCCACTCAAATCGCCACCCTGCTCGTAATTCCAAGTGGATTTGTCGTAGATCTGTGTGGCTGGATCGAAACCCGAATACAAGCCGTCTTCTGGCAGCTTGAAACCCTGCTTTACGATGAAGGCGGCATTGGTAAAGTTCGTCAGGTATTCATGCGCGATGCGGTTATTTTCGATTGCGTAGCGGATAACTCCGCCCAGGAACGCGATATCGGATCCAGCTCGGATCTGCAGGAATAGATCGGACGTGGCAGCTGTGCGGGTGAAGCGTGGATCCACCACGATCATCTTGGCGTTACGAGTTCTCTTGGCTTCGATGGCCCACTTGAATCCGCATGGGTGGTTCTCGGCAGGATTGCCACCCATGATCAAGATCATGTCGCTATTCTTGATGTCGGTATAACCATTCGTCATGGCCCCGCGCCCGAATGTTGGTCCCAAACTTGAGACCGTGGGTCCGTGTCAAACCCGCGCCTGGTTTTCGATGTAGCAGACCCCCATGCTGCGCATACTCTTTACGACGAGATAGTTCATTTCGTTCGTGTCGGTGCAGCCACCGATAAACGCAATCCCTTCACAGCGGTTCACGGTGTGCCCCTGCGGGTCTTTGGTCACAAACGTCTCGTCGCGCGATTTCTTGACCAATCCGGCGATCTCATTGATCGCATCGTCCCAGGAAATGTCTTGCCATTCGGTTCCACCGGGCCGGCGAACCTGAGGCTTGGTGAGGCGTCGCGGGTTCGAGATTTCCTGCTCGAGGGAAGCGCCCTTAGGGCACAACGTGCCGCGATTGATGGGATGATCCGGATCCCCCTCCACATGGATCACCTGTGGAGTCACGTTCTTGGCCTTATCGCCCGAAGTGTAGATGATGACGCCGCAGCTCACCGCGCAATAAGGGCAGGTGGACCGGGTCTCCGTGGCACGCGCGATTTTGAGTTCCCGCAGTTGCGCATACGCTGGCGCCAGATCAAAACCGAAGACCGAAGCTGCCACGCCGCCCAGAGTCGCAACTTTGAGGAAGTCTCTTCTGGTTGCATCCATGACTCAGACCTTCCTTCCTTTCGCCGTCGAGGTATCGAGCGCTCCTCTGTGGGGTCAGAGCATCACCAGAGAATCACCCACAGCCGAGAATGAAAGAGCTGTAAACGCCCCATTCGCATTCCACCAGTTCGTGGGACTTCCGGCACATCCGATGAGCTTCTACTCGTCTCAACGGCAGCCTGCAATAGACCGTTTGTACTGTGGCCTGAGCCAATCGTTTACGCCAAAACTCGGAATTGAATACGCCAATATTGCCATCCACGGCAATCAGAGTGCTCCTGTCGAATTCACTTTCTTCTGGACAGTAGCAATCGTTGGGAGGGACACAATTACCTTGTAGGCATCCGGCGGAAGCACGAAGTCCAGTGGCCGACTGAGGCGTGAGCACTCGAACCCACCATTCTGATGCGTGACTTCATGATCGCCAACTCTCTGACACGCATCCTCCGGCCAGAAAGTACGGGCGGGCCTCTCATCAGCGGTCGAGGATGTAGGTTCAGCGAAGTAGCTCAGTGCAGACGGGCGCGATTCGGTCTAGTGTTGTGAAGCGGGTGAAGGCGGCGGTGCAGGCTGACTACGTAGCCACCGGTGACCCCAGCGCGTTTCTTAGTGGGCCGACACCATCGAGGAAAGCAGGTCATTTGGTTCACCACGACAACCGCTCGCCCTAGAGAGTCCGTCGGGTTCTCTGTCTTCTAGTTCGTGACAATCATAATGCCAATTGAAACGAACGTAGCATTGCACGAAGCAAGCATCGGGCTCAGCATGAACTTATGGCGAGCGGGATGTCCAAACGGGAGCGTCGAGGCCGCGCAAACGCCGCACGTCTGCGGTGGTTATGCGAGAGCGCATTTGTAAACAGCTGGAGGCCAGAGCAGTGAGGCAAAGGTCATTTTCGATCACGCCCGTACCACCCTTTCGGTTGGATTTCACGGTTTGGGCACTTCGTCGACGTCCGGAGAATGCAATCGACCGCTGGGATGGAAGGACCTACCGGCGTGTTTTGATGATCGACAGTCTGGCAGTGGAAGTGGCCGTACGCCAGAGTGGCGGTCCAGAGGAGCCACAACTGGAAGTCGATTTGACCGGCCCTCGCCTAACGGTGCAGCAAAGAGATACGGCAAGAGCGTTGCTCGAACGCATGCTTGGAGTGCATAAGGACTTGAACCGCTTTTATAGGCTGGCAACGGGCGATCCAAGACTGCAGCCCTTAGTCGACAAATTCCGCGGGCTCAAGCCACCCCAATTTCCTACCGTATTTGAGGCCGTGATCAATGGCATTGCATGCCAGCAACTCTCGCTGTTGGTAGGAATTCTGCTGCTCACCCGCTTGGCGCAAAAATTTGGCCTCATATCCGCGGACTCGGAGCATGCACCGCACGCCTTCCCCGATCCGACAGACTTTTCAGGGGTGAAGGTGCAGTCTTTGAAATCTCTGGGATTCAGCGCCAACAAATCGCGAGCGTTACTGGAGATCAGTTCGGCGATTCGCGATCGGCGCCTGAACCCGGAGTCGTTCGTCAAGCTCGACAACCAAGGGGCGCTTGAAAGATTAGTAAATCTGAAAGGGGTGGGCCGCTGGACTGCAGAATACGTCTTACTCCGGGGGCTCGGGCGATTGGACATTTTTCCAGGAGATGACGTTGGCGCCCGCAATAAGCTAGCTCAATTCTTGCGTGAGAAAAAAGCTCTGGACTACGACGCGGTACGCAGGACCGTTGCCGGATGGCAACCCTATGCGGGTTTCGTTTATTTCCATCTGTTGTTGGCTCGCATAGAGAATGCGGGATGGCTCTGTTCTCCTGACGCTCGGCGCGCGGCACCAGCCAGGAGTTCACATTCGCACCCTGCAGGAAGGGATCTGAAAACATTCTCATCACAGAGCATGAATACATATGAAACAGGCATGAATTAAGAGAAATGGAGAAAATGTCATGAAGCGCACAATGGCAACAAACGCACGCCCTACCACTCAACCTGCCATCTTCAAACTTACAGCAAGTGGCACCTTGGTCCAACGAACGCAACAGATCTCCGCAGCGATCGCCCGTCGCGCCTACGAACTGTTCGAAGCCCGCGGCTCTGAGCACGGACATGACGGTGAAGACTGGTTTCGCGCCGAATCTGAGTTGCTGACTCCAATCCCGGCGACAGTGGTCGACACCGGCGGAGGGTTTACAGTCACAGCCGAAGTCCCCGGCTTTATAGGCAAAGACGCGGAGGTTCTGGCCGAGCCGAGGCGCCTGATCATCCGCGCCAAGAAGCAGGAAACCGTGGAACAAGAGAAGGGAAGAACGGCGTTCCAGGGAAAAATGTCCAATGAGATGTTCCGCTTTCTGGAGTTACCGCAAGAGGTAGATCCAAAGAATATGACGGCGACTATTAAGAACGATGTGCTGGAAGTCACCTTGGCAAAAGTTAACCCGGACAAGAAGACAGCAGTCGGAGTTAAAGCTGCCTAGGGATTGGAGGGTGGGACGCTGAAATGTCGTCACCAACCATTCTGCTCTCACCCTTTTGAAAGGTTAGAGCTTACCGCGCCAGCAGCATTCAATCCCTTGTCGCGGTGATTGAAATCCATGGAGAGCACGCTATGGCTACAAAAGTTGTCTCTCGTACCGATGTAGACGCCATGCTCCGGGGTGCACAAGCGGGGGATCATCAGGCATTCGAGAGCCTCTATCACCGACACAAGCGAATCGTATACGGTACTTGCTTCCGAATGCTGAGGAGCACAAGCGAGGCCGAAGACTCGATGCAAGAGGTGTTTCTGCAGGTTTATAGAAAAATTTCCACGTTCAGGGGCGATGCAGCTTTCAGCACTTGGCTGCACCGTTTGACCGTCAATGAAGTGCTTATGAAGCTTCGAAAGCGAAAATTCAAACCGGAACCAGAGCCACTGGAGACTTACTCCGAGGCAGAGGAGGACATTGTCGCTGCGAAACAACTTGGCTCTATCGACCGAATCCAGGCAGGCACTATCGACCGCGTTATGCTTGAGCAGGCGATTGAGGGGCTCTCCCCCGGATACAGAATGGTATTCATCCTTCACGATGTAGAGGGATACCAACATCACGAAATTGCCGACCTGCTCGGCTTCAGCGAAGGAAATTGCAAGGCGCAGCTACACAAAGCCCGACTCAGAATCCGAGCTAACCTGTTAAAACGACACGGAGGGATGGCAGGCGCATCGTTACCGTACTTCACTACATCCGCCAGAGGAAATCGCGATGCAATCTGCCGTGCAAAAAGAGATAAGCAAGGAGTTGTAACCGACCCGTTGGAAATTCCAGACTGCAAGGTCAATCCGACCGCGATAAGCAGCGCGAAGATGGCGAGAATCTTGTCTATTGGACCAGACGCTGATGCAGTAGCAACTTGCAGCCGCATCTTGGCCGGATTTGGGCATAACGTCCAGGGTGCTGCTACTCGTTTCGCTGCGTTGGCCGCAGCCAAGTCGCAGCAGTTTGACATTGTACTGCTGTGTAGCGGGTTTCCATTAGGGTATGTAGAGCAGCTCACGGAGGAGTTGCGAGCGATTCTACGAAGGCGCGTACCGATTATCAGAGGTACTGGGCCGACCTGCGTCGACGACGTCGATCAGGTCCTGGAGCAAACGAAGGTTCGGAAGGCGGCCTAGGTCGTACTCACGGCGGACACAATTCGGACCATTCGAGCAATTTAACACACCTTGGTTTCAGTAAGTTACATCTTCTAAGCAGGACGATGTCGATCCGTAGGGACGCATGGCCTGTGTAAAGGATCCGGGCAGTGTCACGTGACGTCGCCTCCCAGCATACAGTGGCTTGCTTGCTCGCTGTCGTAAGACCCGCGACCCATCTGATTGGTTGACCGCAAGCCCC
>DASRFG010000016.1 GCA_035651655.1 Terriglobales bacterium | reverse complement strand
GCCATTCAGCGGCTTCAGCCGGATCACTTCTTCCAGGTTTCGGAGCTTGCCCTCCGCCCGCCGGATCTCCAGACCCGCGCCATTGCCCGCCACCGCAATCCCCGCCGAATCGTAGCCGCGATACTCCAGCCGCTTCAATCCATCCAGGATCACCGGCACCACCCGCTTCTTCCCAACGTATCCTACGATCCCGCACATGGTCGTGCTCCTTGCGACGGCAGCCTAGTCTTCGATGTTGTAACGAAATTCTTCAATCACTGGATTGGTGAGTACTTCCTTGGCGATGCGTGTGACCTCGTTTTCCGCATCCGCTCGGCTCAGCCCGCCATTCAGGCTGATCTCGAAGTACTTGCCCTGGCGTACATCGGCAAGGCCTTTGTATCCCATTTTCTTGAGGGCGCTCTGAATCGTCTTTCCCTGAGGATCAAGGACACTTCTCTTGAGGGACACGTACACATAGGCTTTCATTTTTTTTTATTATACGTCAGCTGTGCAGAATCTTAGGAAAGTTCCTTCAGCTTGGCGTCCAGTTCTGCCAGCGCCTTCTGCAGCATTTCGGTATAGCGGGGATTGGTGCTTGCCTCTATCTGCTGCAGGACGCGGTTGCGCGATAGAGTCAGGCTCTGTTTCTGGTGCTGAGCTTCCAATTGTTGCGGGGTCAGGTTTCCCTTGCCGTTCGTGGATGCCTCGGAAGCCGCTTCCATCTGGGCTTCCACTGATTTGCTCTCCCAGCCTCTCGCCATAATTGAATTATAAGCGGAGGTGCTCACGGTTTCGATAACAGATTGGATTACAGCTTGGATTACAGCTCGGGAGTGTCCCTTGATGGCACTGCGTGCCAATTGAGATAAGCGGTCACATCCTGAACAGTTCGCGCAATCGCTTGGTTTGGGCCCGGCTCACAGGAATTTCGGTCTGCTTCTTGTCGTCCATGCGCAGCTGATACGAACTTTTAAACCAGGGCACGACCTCTTTGATGCGGTTAATGTTCACCAGATAAGAACGGTGCGCGCGCCAGAAAAGACCTTGATCCAGGCTATCCAACAGTTCTTCCAGGGTGCGGCAGTTGGATTGGCCTTCCATGCCATTGATTCCGCTTGAGACCACCGTGATCACGCCATCTTCAATGGAGGCGTAGCAAACATCCTTCTGGTCCACCAGGAAAAGCCGCCCACCGGCTTTGAGCAGCAGCTTGGAAGGCTGCGGCTTCTGCGATTCCAGCATCTTCACCAGGGTGTCGAAGCGATCGCTGGGTGCGGACCTGGACTCGAGCTTCTGCCGCGCTTTTTGCACCGACTGGGCTACCCGCTTCTTGTCGAATGGTTTCAGCAGGTAATCAACTGCGTTCACTTCGAAGGCTTTCACCGCGTACTGATCAAAAGCGGTTGCAAACACGATCTGCGGCAAGGGGACTTTTTTATCGAGAAGTTTCTTCAGCACGCCAAAGCCATCGAGGCCCGGCATCTGCACGTCAAGAAACACCAGATCGGGGTTGTGCTCACGAATCAGGCTGACGCCTTCGACACCATTCTTGCCCTGCGCGACAATGTCCACGTCGCCGACGTTTTTGAGCAAAAAAGCGAGCTCATCCCGCGCCAATTGCTCATCATCAACGATCACAGCAGATAGCGACATAAAAATTGCCCCAGGTACGATAGCAAAGTATAGCGGTTTTCACATACTTGACGCACGCGAGAGGATGACTCTACAGAACGTTTTCCAGCGCCAAAGCCATGCCCATCCCACCGCTCACGCACAAGGTCGCAACACCGCGCTGGGCCTTGCGTCGCAGCATTTCATGCAGCAGAGTGACGGTAATTCGTGTACCCGTGCAACCAATGGGATGCCCGAGCGCAATGGCGCCGCCGTTCACGTTCAACTTGCTGTGCTCCATGTGGAGCTCGCGATCGCAGGCCAGGACCTGCGCTGCGAAAGCCTCATTTAATTCGATGAGATCAAAATTCTCAGTCTTGACTCCAGTTTTCTGCTCCAGCTTGCGCATGGCTGGAACTGGTCCAATTCCCATGGTGCGTGGATCAACGCCCGCGGACGCGACCGCTGTGATTCGCGCCAACGGCTTCAATTTGTTTTGCTGAACAAATCGTTTGCCGGCCAACACCATTGCGGCGGCTCCGTCGGTAATCCCTGAAGAATTGCCGGCGGTGATAGTCCCCGTGTTGGAGAATACAGGGGCGAGTTTGGCCATTTTCTCGAGCGTGGCCCCGAGAAATGGATGCTCGTCGTGTTCGAGAACCTGGGTGCCCTTTTTGCCTGCAATGGTGACCGGCACTATCTCATCATGAAAGCGCCCGGCATGAATCGCGGCTGCCGCTCGCGTCTGCGAGCACAGCGCGTACTGGTCCTGTTCTTCACGACTGATTCCGAACTGCTCCGCCAGAACTTCAGCCGTCTCACCCATTACCATCTTGGCTAGCGGACAAAAGAAACCATCGCGGTACATGCCGTCAACTAGATCAGCATTGCCCAGGCGGTAGCCCCAGCGCGCGCCATCGAGATAATAGGGAAGGCGAGACATGGATTCCGTTCCGCCCACCAGAGCGCATTCCAAATTGTCGTTGCTGATTTCCTCGAAGGCCAGCGCGACCGACTTCATTCCCGATGCGCACGCCATATTCACGGTGTACGCCGGGACCTCCTTTGGGACGCCACTACGAACCGAAATCTGGCGGGCGGGATTCGGCCCTCCGCCGGCCTGGCGCGCATTGCCGAAAATAGTTTCGTTCACCTGCTCTGGTTCGACGCCGGCGCGTTCCATCGCCGCTTTTGCGGCAACCACTCCCATGTCAGCAGCGGTGAGCGCCGCCAGAGATCCCCCGAATTTACCGATGGGTGTCCGCACTGCCGACAGCACAAAGACGTCCTGCACGCGACCTCCAACCTCTTAGTCTAGCAAGAGAGCACATCCGAGTGCGTCAAGCAGCGGCAGTTCGACCGAGCATTTTGCATTTCCCGCAGTCAGGTGTAGCCTTCACCTTCACACGACCCTCGGTCCGGGTTGCCGGCTACGCGGGTGCACGAAGGAGAAACATGAACCGCTCGCTCTTCTTCGCCGCCAGTTTGATCATCCTTCTGAGTGCCTCAGATCTGGCTCAGATGATGCCTTCCGCCACTCTGTCTGACAAGCCTCTCTCGCAGCGCGTTGTGGCCTACGTCATAGATGCACACCTTGATACCAGCAGGAAAACCATTGATGCCGTGGAAATCCTCACGTGGCACAACTATTCCGGCCAGCCACAGGACACGTTCCCTTTTCACGTGTATCTGAATGGCTTCCAGCCGCAGTCCACTTTCATAAATGAGACACGACAAGACGATCCCGAATTTGAGTGGGAGCCCAGGCACTACGGTGCTGAGGAGGTGAAACGCCTGGAAGTGGTGGGAGTGGGTGACCTGACCTCACAAATAAAATTCATTTCTCCGGATGATGGTAATCCCGGCGACCGTACCGTTTTTCAGGTGAAGATCCCCAAGCCGGTGCCACCGAACGGGCAGGTCCAGTTTCGCATTGTGTTTCACGACCAGTTGCCGGAGGTGCTTGCCAGAACCGGCTACAAACGTAATTTCATCATGGGCGCGCAGTGGTTCCCAAAAATTGGAGTGTGGTGGCAAGGCGCTTGGAATTGTCATCAATTCCACCGTAATACCGAGTTTTTTGCCGATTTCGGGACCTTCAATGTGAAGCTCACGCTGCCTCAGAACGAAGTCGTGGGTGCCAGCGGGATCGAACTGGCAAGCATCAATAATCCGGACGGCACCAAGACCGTGCACTTTTGGGGCGAGGACATCCACGACTTTGCCTGGACAGCAGAGCCGGAGTACAGAGTCGTTACCGATACCTTCAACGGCAGCATGGGGCCAGTGAAGATCCGCATGCTGATCCAGCCCGGCCACATGGCCACCGCTCCCCGATATCTTCAAGTGCTCAAAGGAACGCTCGATCGCTTCGAGCGCTGGTACGGACCGTATCCATACAAGCAGATCACGCTGGTTGACCCTCCGCACGGAGCGTTAAGCGCTGGTGGGATGGAGTATCCAACGCTCTTCACCGCCGACACTACCTGGTGGATGCCGAAGGGGCTGCGATTTCCCGAACTCGTGACCGAGCATGAGTTTGGGCACCAATACTGGTACGGCATGGTGGCGACCAATGAATTTGAAGATGCCTGGCTGGATGAGGGCATCAACAGTTACACCGAAGTCAAGATCATGGATTCTTTATACGGCGAGCGCACCTCAGTTCTCGACATGTATGGCGCCACTGCGGGCGAGCACGACTATCAGCGCCTGGAATACAGCCGGGTTGCCGATCGCGATCCCATGGCGCGCTTTGCTTACCAGTACATGAACAACCAGAGCTACGGCGGGACTACTTATGGAAAAACCGCTACCGTGCTCGCAACTCTCGAAGGGGTAATTGGAGAAGATATGTTAAGGCAGGCGCTGCGCACGTATTTCATGCGCTATCGCTTTACCCACCCAACCAAAGAAGACTTTTTGAAGACAGTGGAAGAAGTCTCCGGCCAAAACTTGCGCTGGTACTTTGATCAGGCGGTGTATGGAACACAGGTGTGTGACTACGAAATTTTGAGCGCCCGCTCCGACCGCACCGACTGGTACGAGAAGCATCCTCCCAAGGCCAAGAACGGACAGACCACGTACCGCACCATGGTGCTGGTGCATCGTAAAGGCGATTTCATTTTTCCCGTTGCCGTACTGATCAAGTTCGACAACGGCGAGAGCGTGCGCGAGCAGTGGGACGGCCGTGACCGCTGGGTTCGTTACGTCTATGAGAAGAAAGCCAAAATCGTCTCTGCGGAGCTGGATCCGGAGCACCAGGTATGGCTGGACAAAGATTTCTTTAACAACAGCCAGGTCAGGGAAGCGCACCTCTGGCCGGTTCTAAAACCGGTGGCTTATTGGACGGTGCTAACGCAGTGGCTTGCGCAGTTGCTTGCTTGGCTGGCATAGACGGGCCGTTGGAGATGGCCAGCACCTAGGGCCCAATAACGTTCCGATGGGAACCGGGTGGAACGGAATGTGGATTGTTTGAGGCACGCATGGGGCAATCAGCACTAATCGAAGGTTGGCGGCAGTTATGGCGCCATCAACGTATTCTGTGGTGGCTGTTTTTTATCAATCTGGTTCTGGCGCGATCAGCAGTGCGGCCGATGGCCGCCCGCTGGAGCCCGATCCTGGACCATAGCGCTGCCGCGGACGCGCTCTATCATGGCTTCAATGTGTTTCGCTACCTCGAACTGGTTCTCCGGCCTGAGATTGGCTTTAGTTCCGCGGGACCGGTGATAGTTGGGCCCGCATTTATATTCTTTGTTTTCGTACTGTTCGTGACTGGCGGCATTTTGTCCGCTTATCGCGCTGAAACCAAATTGAGCACCGCGGAATTCTTTCAGGCCAGTGGAGCTTTCTTCTGGCGCTTTGTCCGCCTGCTGATCATGCTTCTCGTTGTGATGGTTCCCATCGGGATTATTGCGGCGATTGTATTTCGGTTGGCGGGACATCTCTCGCGCGACGCAGCGCCAGAAAAGCTGGGCTTCTGGGTGGAGCTGGCTGGTGGCCTGGTGATTCTATTCATCATGATGTGCGCGCGCTTGGGTTTTGACATGGCGCAGGTCCACTCGGTCGCCAGCGGCGAGCGCGCCATGCGCCGTGCCGTGGTCCGCGGATTCAAGCTTACGTTTGGAAATTTCGCCAGCCTCTTCGGGATATATTTTCTTCCCAGCTTGGTCTCTTGGGCCGGCATGGCTGTAATCTTGTGCATCTGGGCACGCCTGGTTCCCTCAACTGCTGTGCTGACGTCTTTCTTTCTGCTTCAAGTGGGAATGTTGCTGTGGCTTGGGACGAGGCTGTGGCAGCGCTCCAGCGAGACCGCCTGGTATCAAAACCACGAAGGGGCAGGGGTGCTGGTGAGTGCGACAGGTAGCACACCCATCGAAAAATGAATTTTTCCGGGAAGGTTGCGCTCGTAACAGGTGCGGGTAGTCCTCGCGGCATTGGTTTCGCGATCGCTCGTCTGCTTGCGCAACTGCGCGCGAAAATTGCAATCACTTCCACAACCCAACGAATAGAGGATTGTGCTCGCGAACTATCGGCAGAGGGCGGCGACGTCTTTGCCCTGGCTGCCGATCTTTGCCATTACGACCGTACTCAGGCGCTGGTACAGGCAGTTCTCGCCCGCTTCGGCCGAATTGACATCCTGGTGAACAACGCAGGCATGACGCAAGTCAGCCGCCCGGGAGCGACCGCCTCGTTGCCGCTGGTCGAACTATCCGAGCAGGATTGGGATTACGGTATCGCGATCAATCTGAAGACCGCTTACAACGTGACCCGCGCCGTGTTGCCCAGCATGTTGGAAGGGAAATACGGGCGGATCGTGAACATTTCTTCCACCACCGGCCCACTGGTGAGCAATCCGCGTGAAACCGCATACAGCGCGGCCAAAGCTGCCATGGTCGGACTTACTCGCAGCCTGGCTCTTGAGGTTGCACGCCAGCAAATTACGGTCAATGCGGTTGCTCCCGGCTGGATCGAGACCGCTTCTTCTTCAGATCAGGAAATCATTGCCGGCAAAAATACTCCCGTGGGTCGCCCCGGCCGTCCCGAAGAGGTGGCTGCTGCGGTCGCGTTTCTGGCCTCGGAAGCAGCCTCTTACATAACCGGCCAGCTCATTGTCGTGGATGGTGGTAACTCCGTTCAGGAATATAAAGGCCCTTCTGGGTTGTACTACTGAGCGTATTACCAGGTGCGGGAAACTGGTTTGGCGGTATTCCAATAGGGGCGAGCAATGGCCTCACCTCGCGCGTGCGAGCACGAGGGTGACGTCGTCGGGTTGTTCCTCGCCGCCAATCCAATCCATGACGGCAGCCAGAACGGTTTCGCTGATGCGCGCCAGGGGCTGGTCGCGATAATCGCGGACCAGTTCGAGGAGCCTTTCCTCCCCGAACTCGCCAAAGTCGTTTTCCGGTTCGGTCACGCCATCACTGAAGGCCAGAAAAATGTCACCCGCTCGCAAGTCAATCGAACTCTCTTCGTAATCCAGGGCCTCAAAGAGTCCCACGACGGTGCCTCCGCGATCCAGACGACGCACCTGGCCGTCCCGGCCGACGATAAGGGGCGGTAGATGTCCGGCATTGGTATAGGTGAGCCGCTGCGAAGGACTGTCGTACGCGCCAAGAAACAACGTTGCGTATTTCTCTGCAGGAGTCGTTCGATAAAGCTGCTGATTCAGCAGCGTGATCAAGGCCGCCGGCGAGACTTCTGTGCCATGAGAAGATGATCGTCCGGAATGCACATCTGCGCCTACGGCCCGCGGCATGGAGAGCCGTGGTGGCGCTTCCTGGCTATAAGCGCGTACTGCCGAATGGATGGTAGCCATCAGGAGTGCCGCCGAAATTCCTTTGCCGCTCACGTCACCAACAGCCAGCATCAGGCGCTCAGGTGGGAGAGGCACAAAGTCGTAGTAGTCGCCGCTCACCGTTCGCGCGGGACGGCAGAAGCCGTGCACTTCCAGGGACTCCAGCTCTGAAACCTGTTTGGGAAAGAGCTGCGATTGCACCTCCTGCGCGATCACCAGTTCGTTTTCCATGCGCTGCTTCTCTTTTTGCTCGGCCAGCAGCTTTTGCAGTGACTCAGTCATGGAGTTAAAGGAATTCTCCAAGGCAGCGAGCTGGTCATGGGTCTGCACCGAAATGCGATGGCTGAAGTCTCCTCGATTAATGTGCTGAGTCGCCTTATACAGCGCCGCGATGGATCGCGTGATGGTACGCGTCAGCCGCACACCGATGAGCAGGGCGAACAGCTCGATGACCGCGAATAGGGCTCCCAGGATACCCAGAATGATTGCCGCAGCGCCCGAGTATTGTCCGAGGGTAGAAAACAATTCTCTGTAGAGCACCGAATTGCGGGTAGTGACCAGGAATGCTGCCGCGGAACCCTTCTGGCCAGTCTTCCAGTCCACCACCCACAGCACGGTGGGAAACGAGACCAGGCGGTCAAAGTACCCGGACGAGGGAGGAGGACTGCCCGCCCTGATGGTTGATCGTTCAGCTGGTCTGCGCGATTGGCCGCTGGGCCTCCCGCTGCCCGCGGAAACATTGATTCCTTGCTCACTAAGATCCACGCCTTCGGCGTAAAAGCTGATTTCGCCCAACTCCCCCGCGATCTTGTCCAGCAAGTCCTTCCCCAAGGGTTCGCTCGATAGCACCGTGAGCTTCTCGCTGCCTACTTGTGCTGTATTGACCGCCCGCAAGTAGATATTTCCACCGTCTCGGACTACGTCTGCAAAGCGGCTATTTGCAAATGTCGGCGGCGTGGAGAGTGGCCTTCCTGTGGCCCTCTGGTCGCCTCTGTACCAGATCGCCACATCTCGTTTGGACCACTGCGGGTCACCGGCTTTTAGCTTTTCCAGTTGGGAGGCAAGGAACGATCCGCCCTTAGGGGCGTACGGAGCCAAAGCGTTCGCCAACGTCGCATTGCTGGCTTGCAAGCTGCTTAGTTCGGACCTTATATCCGCGGTCACAACAAAGGTGGCAAATTGACCGGCGAACATGTATCCCGCAGCTGCGACCATGGCGAGTAAGAGCATGATCGGAATTACCGCCATGAAAACATAGGTCACGATCAAACGATTTCGGAGACGCCATAAGAGGCGTTGCCGGATCCATCGAAATAGGACTACAGCCCACAGGACGCCACCAAGGAAGGTGAGGAAATTTACCCAGAAGCTCAGGCTGTTTGCCGCCGAGGCGGTGGCCGCGGCAAGCAGTTGCTCCACTCCGTAGAGAAGGAGATCAAGGCCCACAACGTAGGCGGCAGTACGTGCCAGCCGGCTGCGTGGAATCCAGCGCAGCAGCACGCGCTTGATGCGAAAAGTCCTCAGGGAGGGCACTTCCATTACAGAGTTCGCTTCAGACGATTGAGTTCCCCGCTCGATTATAGCCGCCTGATGCCGCCGTCCAACTTGGCACAGCAGGGCGGCCAATTCATCGTTTAAAATGCGGACGTGCCGAGACATTTGGGCCAGTTAGGTTTGCGGGCGAGCATTCCCATGGTGCTGCTTGGCGTGCAAATCTCTGTCGCCCAACAAGCAGGTGCGAACCCACAGCAGAAAGGTCCGACGGTGCGGCTCAACGTCCTCAACGTTTGCGCGCCATCGGAGCGCGACCAAAAGGACATTGCTGCCGCTTTGGCACGCATACCGCGGAAGCCGCTTTGGGCGACAGATTTCGAGGTAGATCGCGGCCGCACCACACTAGACCAGGAGTCTGCCTTACCCGGATCCCTCACTGTGCAGGGAACAACTCCAGCCGAACACGCACCGCGCGAGGAACGCGACACCAAAACTCCAGTAGCCCACTGGGCACGCATTCGTCGCGAATTCCCCAGCGAATCGCCGTTCCTGAACGCCCAGTATTCGTTTAGCACCGACGCGCAAAATATGGTTGAAACCCTGGTGTTCCGCTTGCGTGATTCAAAGGATTTGCTTCAAGTCTCCATCGAGGACACGGTTTCCGCAGTTTCGACTCCTGCCACCGTCCTGGCAACCGATACCCCGGCAAGCAGGGTCAGGCTGGAGCGCTTTGGCAAGTCTTCCATCGTACTTGCCCGCTGTACTGCTAGCGAAGTTGGCCACGCGGTTGACCAGAGCGCCTATGAACCGCTTTTCCGCCACGCCAGCACGATCCTGGCTCTTTATCGTGACGCCCTGGGAGCCCGCCGTACGATTCCCTCGGAACTAGCGCGTGTGAATTCAGCCTTTGGCGCATTTTCCACCTCGGTGCGTGTTGGGTCGAAACCGCATTAGTTTGTTGGGCAAAGCTGGTTTATGGAACGAATTCCGTCGTCAACAATCTAAGTAATAGGACGCAATGGAAAATCACGTTCGCGAGACAGTTATTATCGGCTCGGGTTGTGCGGGGCTTACTGCCGCCATCTATGCCGCCCGCGCCAATCTAAAGCCTTTGGTAATCCAAGGTCATGAGCCTGGAGGGCAGCTCTCGCTCACCACTCTGGTAGAGAACTTTCCCGGCTTTCCGGAGGGGATCCAAGGGCCGGAACTGATCGAAAACATGAAAAAGCAGGCGGCCCGCTTTGGCGCCGAGTTCAAGGTCAGTCACTTGGTCAGTGCCGATCTCAAACAGCGGCCTTTTGCTCTCAACTTCGGCCGCGAAACCGTGCATGCTCGAACCCTGATTATTGCCAGCGGCGCCTCTGCCCGCTGGTTGGGGCTGCCGAATGAGCAAGCGCTTATTGGGCATGGCGTCTCTTCCTGCGCCACTTGTGACGGTTTCTTTTTTACCGGCAAGGAAATAACGGTTGTAGGCGGCGGGGATTCAGCCATGGAAGAGGCACTCTTCCTGACCCGTTTTGGCAGCAAAGTGACCGTCATCCACCGGCGTGATCACTTTCGCGCTTCGAAAATCATGCTTGATCGTGCCCGCAAGCACGACAAGATCAAATTCATGACCGACACAGTGGTGGAGGATGTCTTTGACGTCGCGAAAAAAGAGGTTACGGGTTTGAAGTTGCGGAACCTCAAGACTGAAAAGAACATTGATTTCCCAACGAGCGCGTTGTTTCTGGGAATCGGTCATATTCCCAACACGAAAATGTTCGGCGACCAACTGGAAACCGACGCCGACGGTTATCTGAAGACACACGATTACGTTTTCACCCGCGTTCCCGGCGTTTTTGCCTGCGGCGACGTCCAAGACCGCCGATACCGGCAGGCAATCACGGCCGCAGGAACTGGCTGCATGGCAGCTCTGGAAGTGGAAAAATTCCTGGAACAGCAGGGAAGATAGATGTCTAGGCGGCGGTTCCCATGTATCGGGGAACGAGTTTCATCCGCGACTTCAGCCAGGCCGCCACTGGAGTTTGCAACATCAGGTGTTGGAGAATGTCTTCTGGGCTGAGCTGGAACCAATGGGTAGGCTGCCAGCGGGTGCTGCGAAACTCCAACTGACCGCTGCGGATGCGATAGAAATTCAGCTCTCCGTCGCCGAAGTCCATTACTAATTGGCGATCGCCTAACTGAAGTGCGAAGATGCGACTTGACTCGGCCATAGCTCCCTTGGGTCCTTTGGAGAAATGACTGGGCGGCTCGACCGCCCAGCCCGAGTCCATGGACTTAAGTTACAACTGTGATGTCCAGTGGCTCCCTAGTCGGGTTGCCTCAAATTCGGTGTAGATAACAGCTGATATCAAGCGAATTCCAGCGCTGCGGCTGGGTCAAATCCAATAAGTCACCTAAGTTGCCACGCTGAACCAACATGCGGAGCGCCCAGCCCATGGGCAGAGACAAACCTCGCCGGCCATGTGATAAAACAATTTTGTCGTTTTGCGCAACCGATGGGGGAGCCGGGATTGAAAATCAGAGCAGCCCAGTCCACTTTCCCCTGCAGTGAGGAGCTTTGCTAAGAGCGGCTCTGATCGGGCTCTCCGAAAATCGGCATCTCAGGGCCCTGGCCGAGCGTTCATCTCTGGGCCTGCGTCTTTCTCAACGCTTCGTAGCGGGAACCAGCATCGAAGATGCGGTTCGCGCTGCACAAACGGTCAACCGCGCCGGCATGACCGTCAGCGTGGACAATCTTGGAGAAAATGTCACGAGCCTCGACGAAGCCCGCCATAGCGCGGCGCTTTACCATCAACTGCTGGATGAGATCGAAGCTCAGAAGCTGCAAGCCAACATTAGCCTGAAGCTCACGCACATGGGACTTGATCTCGACGAGGGTGTGGCACGAGAACTGGTTTCGAAGCTGGTAGGGCGAGCGGCACGCAGCACTCCTCGCAATTTTGTGCGGATCGATATGGAAGGCTCGCCGTATACGCAAAGAACTCTGGATTTCGTCCACGACATACATCGCCAGCCGGGAAACGCGGGCGCGGTTGGGGCGGTGATCCAGTCGTACATGCGGCGCAGCGAAGCCGACGTGGAACGCCTGCTTTCTGAAGGTATCCGGATCCGGCTCTGCAAAGGGGCTTACAAAGAGCCCCCGGAAATTGCCTTTCAAAAGAAAGCGGAAGTAGATGCAAATTATGTGCGGCTGATGAAAATGCTGGTGAAAAGCGGCATATATCACGGCATTGCGACACATGATCCGCGCATGATCGAAGAAACGATTCGCTTCGCCGATAAAGAACAGATACGCCGTGATGCTTTTGAATTCCAGATGCTTTACGGCATCAGGCGCGATCTGCAACAAAAGCTAGTACAGCAGGGCTGGGGGATGCGCGTGTACATTCCGTTTGGGACTGAGTGGTACCCCTACCTCATGCGGCGTTTAGCGGAACGTCCGGCAAACTTGTTCTTCTTACTAAGAAATCTCTTCCGGCAATGAGTTCGTCGAGCATACGTGAACGAAGTTGCTGAAAATCTGCAGGAACTCAGCCCTGTTGGAGTGAATTCCCGATACGCCGTGCTCCTGCTCGCCCCTCGACCGCAAAACTTTGCATCTCAAGAGCAGGGTCCGTCGCGAGATTCGAAAATAGTCTGCGTAGCCGGGCCATAGTTTTGTTAGGATTTATACATGTCGAAGCTCGGCGAGAGCACGATAGAGGTGGCAGGGTCATTTGCCGCGCAAGTCGGCTCCGATGTGGAAGACGAGCGCATTGATCTGCTGCGCGGAGCTCTGACCATAGCTCGCACTGAGTATCCCAATCTCGACATTGAATCTTACGTGGCGCGCATTGAAGTTTTTGCCGAGCGCGTCGGTAGCCGGGTACGCGATGTCGGCGATCCCGCCCAAAGCATTTTCGCGTTGAATACCGTGCTCTTCGGAGAAGAAAAGCTGCGTGGCAATCGCGAGGAGTACTACGATCCCAGGAACTCGTTTTTAAATGATGTGCTCGACCGCAGGCTGGGTATTCCCATCACCCTCGCGCTTATTTATATGGAAGTCGCGCGCCGGATCGGTTTTCCGCTGTTTGGCGTCGGCATGCCCGGGCATTTTTTGTTGAAACATTATGACCCTGAGGGCAGACAGGTACTGATTGATGCATTCAACGGCGGGCACATTCTGTCCGCCAAAGACTGCAAAGAGCGCCTCAATGAAATTTATGCTGGCCAGCTGACGTTTCAGCCGCAGTTTCTAATGTCGGTCAGCCGGCGCCAGATGCTGACCCGAATTCTGAACAATCTCAAAACGGTTTACCTTACCGCTCGCAACTTCCGCAAAGCGCTTCCTATTGTGGACATGGTCCTCGCCATCTATCCGCGTTCGCCCGAAGATGTGAAGCAAAGGGCGCTTTTGAGATACAGCCTGGGACAGATGCGCGGGGCGGTTCAAGACCTGGAAGACTACCTCAAGATGTCGCCCGACGCCTCGGATGTGGATGAGATCCGCGACACTTCTCTGAATATCCGCCGCACCCTGGCGACCATGAACTAAGCAATCATCCAAAAAGTTTAATTATTGGCTGCTGGCCGTGGCAGAGGGCTGTTCTTCGTTCTGCGCGTGAACCGGCGCGAGGGGCAACTGCACCAGACGCTTGAGGAGGTCTCGTTCCTGATCGGAAAACGTGCTGCGATATTTCTCTGAATCTACCGCCTGCCCGCGTTGCTCCGCCGGCATCTGCCGCAGTTCGTGAATCGCCGTCTTCATCGCGGTTTGACGCTGCGGCGGGAGTTTCCTGATCTTGCCATAAGCCGCACGCACCTGTTGCCGCTGGGCTGCGCTCAGGTGCTCGTAGGTTTCCATACGCTTGATGATCCGTTGCTGCTTATCAGGCGAAAGGCTGTTGAACTTGTGCAGCCTCTCTAACAGTTTGGCTTGGTTCGCGGGAGGCAGCTTGCGAAATCCGGGATCGTTCTCCAGCGCCCGCTGTTGCTGGTCGGGCGGTAATCCTTTGTACTTGCTCAGCCAATCGCCAGCGTGATGGGAACGATGAGCTCGGGCTGCGGAGCCATGGGTGGGTGCATTCGCGGCGGCAGATGGGGTTTTATCTGAGGTTGCCGGCGGTGCTGTCTGAGAATTGTTGGCAGCATCCTGGGCGACCACCGCGATTGTAAGAGCGGCCACGATTGCGATCTGCGCCAGCAGTGTCGCTCCCCATTTCGCCATCGTACTGCTCCGCTCCTAAGTGCGAATTACTGATTGGTGTTCTGCTGAACATCAAGCTCGTCGAGAATATCGAAATCTGCGTAGAGCTCGTGATTGTTGTCCAGGGTCTGCAAATCGCCGACTGCCGTACCGGGTTGCTCGGTTACGTTCTTGTCCCACGAAACGACTGCGTTGGGGCTGTCGTTGAGACTTGGTCCGCTGCGGAACAGGCTCACCCCGGCGAGCAGCAGCAGGGCCATGGAAGCAGCCAATGCCGGACGTCGTAGCCAAGCCAGCCAGCCACTGGATTTCGCGGTCTTTTCTTCGCGCAAGCGGGCCTGCAGGCGAGTGTCAAAATAAGCCGACGGCTCTGGCGCCTGCCACTCGTCAAGCAACGCCATGGTCTCTCGCAAGGCCGCCAGCTCCCCGGAGCAGGTAGAACAGTCGCGCAAATGGACTTCGCTTTCAGCCGAGATCGGGTGAACCCCGGAGGCCAGATCCGGCAGGAACTCACGAATTTCGGTGCAATTCATACCCATCCCCTAAATGAACCCTTGTAACTTTTCTCGCAACGTTTCGTACGCTCGAAAAAGCAGCGACTTGGTCGCCGATTCGCTCAGCTGCAGGACCTCCGCAATCTGACGGTAGTCCATGCCCTGGTACTTATGCATGATCACCGCCAGCCTTTGGCGTTCAGGCAATGCCTGAACGTGATTGCGGATGGCCGCCAGGCGCTCACGGCGAAGCAGGTTCTCTTCGGCGTTGGGCGCCGAGGCAGCCAAATCCAATGTTGTACCCGTTTCAGCGTTCGGCTCGTCCAGGCTGACGCTGTGCTCGGGACGTTCGTGGCGCGTGTCGCGGGCGTAGTTCACTGCCAGGTTGGTGGCAATGCGATACAGCCAGGTAGTGAACTTCGCGCTCGCGGCATACGTCCCGCGGGAGCGATACACCCGCAAAAAAATTTCCTGTGCCAGGTCTTCAGCCGCCGCCGCATTGTGAACCATGCGGTACATGAAGCTGATCATCGGGCGGCGGTACTTTTGCAGCAAGTAGTCGAATGCTGCCTGGTCCCCGGCCTTGACCCGCAGCATGACTTCAGCGTCAGAGAGCCCTTCGATCACAGACGGAAGAGCACTCTCGCGGGCCGACTGGTCCGGCCGCCGTATCACCATGCCAGGAAAACCCTGTTCCATGGCAACGCTGGTCACATTGATGGAAACCCGTTGCTCTACAGAAAGTTGCGTGGCTTCCGCGCCGTTCTTGGGCAAGGTTTTAGGCCCAAGACGGTCATCCGCCGGAGGCTGGGGTAACGGTGCCCGAGTTCGGCTGTTAACGGCCATTTGGCTTGCATCCAGCGGCGACTCGCCGCCCACTAGTAACCACTTTTTCTTACTAAGATGCTGAATTCCAACGAGGAGGCCGGGTAAAGGCTATCACGCAGGGCAAGGGTGGGCGCCGGAAAGGCTTTGTTACAATAAAAACTCACCTCGGATTGGGCGCTTAGCTCAGTTGGTTAGAGCGCGTGCTTCACACGCACGAGGTCGCAGGTTCGAGTCCTGCAGTGCCCACCATTTACTCGCTAATTTTTCAACGAGTTTACCGCCGTCCGTAGTTGAAGCAAGTCGTGATTCTGCAGTGTGCCCACTATTGTGCCCACCTAGCCGCTCCATTGCATTCAAAACGGCATCTTCGCCCGGGTGAAGCTTGAACTCGACCTTGCGGACCACCGTGGCAAGGTTCCACGTATCGGAACACGGACTGGTATACGATTGGGGGGTGAGTGTAATCGAGATTTTTCAACAATCATCGAGAACGCGAACGGTTTATCTCCTTTATGTCATCTTGAACTTGGTCATGAATCGCCTTCTGA
>DASRFG010000015.1 GCA_035651655.1 Terriglobales bacterium | reverse complement strand
GCCATTCAGCGGCTTCAGCCGGATCACTTCTTCCAGGTTTCGGAGCTTGCCCTCCGCCCGCCGGATCTCCAGACCCGCGCCATTGCCCGCCACCGCAATCCCCGCCGAATCGTAGCCGCGATACTCCAGCCGCTTCAATCCGTCCAGGATCACCGGCACCACCCGCTTCTTCCCAACGTATCCTACGATCCCGCACATGGCTGAATAGGTCTCCCGCCCTGGGCTGTTACAGCTGAGGCGCAGCACTTGAATAGCACGTGCCATTCCTTTTTAAGTCCGCGGCGTGCAAGAGCTTACAGTTCTGGCGTCACATACCTGTGAAAATAACTGCACAGTACCTTGACATTCCAGGTTATTCCGAGAAAACCATCCTCCAAAGTGCTGCTATTAAAGTGATTATCTGCGAAGGGATCGAGTAATTCTGGTCATCTGATTGCAACTCTAACTTAGACACGCTATGAATGACCCTGGTCAAGCGACAGCACGCTTGATTGCGGAAAGGAACTTCGGGATTTGTCGTCTGTGTGACGACCAAGCCTCGGGGCGCGACCGCCTCTGCCGTCCGTGTCGCGGATTCCTAAGCGCCAAGAAAAACTTCTTGCGGCGACAGGGATCAAGCTACCGGTGGGATTCGGAAAAGGACTTAAAACTGAAACGTTGTTATCAGTGTTCAGATCGCCGGGAGCTTTCCCACTCTCTTTCTCGTTTGTCTAATGAGCTTGGCTATCCCAAATCAGCACTGCGACGCCGAGCCGAGCAGCTCGGCATCACGATGTGGAGCCACATCCGGTGGACTCCCGATGAAATTTCCTTACTGGAAGAATACGCTGGCGTTCGCACTGTGAGCTGGATTGCGCGCACTATGCGCAAGAGGACCGGCATCGGCCGCAGCTACAATGCGGTGAAATGCAAGGCAGAGGAATTGGGAAGGAGCCTCCGGCTGCTGGAAGGGTACACACTGAATGACTTGATAGAGTTGTTCGGAACCACCCACTTTACCGTTTCCAAATGGTTCAAAAACAGCTGGCTGCACACTGACAGACAAGGCCGTGTTTCTGAGAAGCAGCTACTAGCATTTGTAAGAGATCATCCTTGCGAATGGCACTTCAAGCGGGTTGATGAGGCGTGGATGAAAGGTATTCTCTTCAGTTCGACATCATCTTCCAGATTAGCTGACCGGGTAGCTCACTCGCAGGCCGCGAGGTCGAATTCGTCTCTCAAATCCAGCTAATCGCCATCCTCGGGCGTTAGCGGCAGGAAGAAGCAGAACTTGCTGCCGGCGCCGCGCTCGCTTTCCACCCATATTTTTCCGCCGTGCGCGTGAATTAATCGGCGGCAGATTGCCAGACCTAGCCCCATACCTTCCGGACCATCCTGGGAGCTTGCCATATGAAAAAAATCATTGAAAATTTCTTGATGAAACTCGGCGGCTATTCCGGGACCGGTGTCGGCAACTACTACTCGCACCCCATTTGCCGTGGAAGCAAAGGTTCGCCGCCGATCGTCGGTGACTTCCTTGCGGCTGCTGCGGCGATCCAGCAAGTAGGGTTCTGACGCCAACCAAACTGTTCCTCCAGCGGGCGTGTACTTAAAGGCATTTTCCAGGAGGTTAGTAACTACGCGTTGCACCCGCAACTGGTCGAATACCAAAGAAGTGATTTGGTCGCTCAGCAAAAAATAAAACGCGATCTTTTTTTGCTGAAACCGCGGTAGCCACAAGTTACATAATTCAGAAAGAGAAGCATTCAGGTCGCCCAACTCGAACCGCATGCCCAATTTTCCGGTCTCCAGCGCGCTGAAGGTCAGAAAATTAGAAATCAGGTCCGCTAGCCTGGCGGTATTGGAGCGGATATCTTCGGTAATGGTTCGCTGCTGTTCGCTAAGCGGACCCACTTTGCCACTCAACAGCAATTCGATATATCCACTGACGATCGCCAGAGGAGTGCGCAAATCGTGCGCGGCGGCGGCTAATGCTCCAGCGCAACGCTGGTACTGTGATTGCAAGTCCTCAAACGCTTGCAGGAGTTCGCTGTAACTGTGGGGCTCATAACCTTCGCTACGCGACGGCTTCGAGTCGCGAAATGAAGCGGTTTGTGGCAGGACTTTAGCTGGCAGGGCTGACATCTAGACTCCGCGAATGAAGACTGGCGTAATTGAGCGTGCGTGCGGCTTGAGGCGCACTCTACAGCCCAGGAGTCCAACCTGTCAACTGCAGAGAACAACCGTCCGGTGAATCAAAAACAGCAATCATTGTGTCATATCCTGGATTGCGATTTCCTGTGGAAAGTGTAATATTTCGCGGGGGTTGAAGCTGAGCCTTCAGTCTCTGACAACTCTCAGTTTGTTTGAACTCCACTCTCTTACCCGCATTGGAAAAATGACGTGCAAAGCTCCACACCCAAGGGCGATTTCTCTGAGCGAAGGGAATGGCCACGCATTTCGCTACCTATTCCGGTGTATATTCGCGCGCAAACCGAGGGTGATCAGGCAGTTTCTGAACTGACCACAGCGGTAAACATCAGTGCAGGCGGTTTCCTGATTGCAACCCGACGCTACTTGGCTTCCGGAGTGCCGCTTTCAGTCGAAGTACCTCCCGCCCCATTTCCATCAAGTACAGGCCTGGCTAGCAGCGAGCGGATCTTCTCTGCGAAATCTGTGCGGGTGGTTTCTGTAGAGGGCTACTACCTGGTCGGCATACGGTTCGATGCCCCGCTGGCGAGTGGTGCCGACGAGACGAGTTAAGCAAGCCAACTAAGTGCGGGGGGCATAAGTTGCAACTGCCGTGCCCTTCTTCAAGACGGCTGTTAACCACGGGTTGTTGTTGCGATACCACTCCACCGTGCTTCTTAATCCCTCATCGAGCGGAATTTGGGGCTGCCAATTCAGTTCCCTCTGTATCTTTTGCGAGTCGATGGCGTAGCGACGATCGTGTCCCGGCCGGTCGGTAACATAACTGATGAGCGTCTCCGGTTTGCCAATAATTCTAAGGAGTCTCTTGGTCAGGTCAATATTGCGCTCCGAGTCGCGTGTCCCGATGTTATAGATCTGGCCTACCCGTCCGCGCTCCAATACGGCGTAGATGGCGCGGCAATTGTCCTCTACGTGCAACCACTCTCGTTCTTGTGCGCCGTCGCCGTACACAGGAATCGGCCTGTTCTCCAGCGCATTGGAGATCATCAGCGGAAGAAATTTCTCGGGGAACTGGTATGGTCCGTAGTTGTTGCACGATCGAGTGATCAGGGCAGGGAAGCCGTACGTGCGCACATACGAACGCACCAACATGTCGGATCCCGCCTTGCTGGCTGAATATGGGCTATTGGGCTGCAGCGGATACTCTTCATCCGTGGTGACGCCTGCCGGAACATCGCCATACACCTCGTCAGTAGAGACGTGAACAAACCTTTTGACCTTGAGTTCGCGCGCAACCTCCAGCAAAACAAACGTGCCGGTTAGGTTGGTCTGGATTACCGGTGCCGGTTCATGGATACTGCGATCAACGTGCGATTCCGCCGCGAAGTGGACGACCGCTTCGCATCCCTTCATACTTTCGGCGACTGCTTTGATGTCGCAAATATCACCCTGGATGAAGGCGTAACTCCGGTTCGTGTCTACTCCGTGCAGATTCGCCAAATTTCCGGCATAAGTTAACTTGTCGTAGTTGATGACTGAGTGACCACATTCCGAGGACAAAACGTGGCGAATAAAATTGGAGCCGATGAAGCCAGCTCCTCCAGTGACAAAGATTTTCAAGCGACTCGAGCTCCGATGTTTAGGTGGCTACCGCAACCTTTCGTCCGCGTGACCGCAGACGAGTTTTAGGAGGATCCGGCGTAAACATCTTGTTGGCTGACGTCTCGGCGACCAGATTGCTCGCTCGGCGAAGCGACTCAAACGTCCCCGCGTCCGTCCACCAGCCCTCGAGAATACTGTACGTCAGAGTTCCCTCTTCCAGGTACATGTTGTTGATGTCGGTGATCTCCAACTCGCCGCGTCCCGAAGGTTTCAACCGCTGTATTTTCTTAAACACTGAATTGTCGTAAAAATAAATTCCAGTGACCGCATACCGCGATCGCGGTCGCCTCGGTTTCTCTTCGATGCGCACGATGCGATCGCCGACGATCTCCGGACAGCCGAAGCGCTCGGGATCGTGCACTTCCTTCAGCAGAATGTGTGCGCCCGTCTCTTGTTTCCTAAATCGCTCCGCCGCCTCGCAAGCGTTGTTCTCGATAATGTTGTCGCCAAGAATTACGCAAACCTGCTCTCCTTCGGCAAAATGTTCCGCAAGTCGCAGGGCATCCGCAATACCGCCTTCACCTTCCTGATAGGCATAGTTAAAGCGCTTGAGGCCGAAATCCTTGCCGTTTGCCAGCAGGCGAAGGAAGTCTCCTGCGCTGTGTCCACCAGTGACGATAAGAATGTCGCTTACGCCGATATTCACCAGAGCCTGGATTGGGTAGAAGACCATTGGCTGGTTATAAACCGGCAGAAGATGCTTGTTGGTTACCCTTGTAAGGGGGAAAAGACGCGACCCTATACCGCCTGCCAGAACTACACCCTTCATGCAATGCGTCTCCGAGATCCGTTGACTGCGGGCTGCCTATATCGCGGTGCGGTGTTCACCAAGTCTAAATTCGTTTGTTGTGAGCCGCAACTCAATCCCGCGTGCCTGATTTAGGGAGACAAAAATCCAGGTCATTCCTACGTACGTCACCTCTCCTCTTGCACAAGTCCAGCTGCATGATCTCCCCTTCCCCCGAGTTGAAGGCGCTTTATAAACGCCTGATTCAGGGTTACTTAATTGTTAAAACTAGGGCCCCAGTCTCCAAAAAAAATGCTTATGCTGTGCAAAAAGTTGCAACTCTCCTTGGGATTTGAATTTACCAAACCAGAGTCACAGTCGGAGTTTTCCTCAAGTTTACTTATTTAACTTGTTTTCATAGGGTTAGAGCAGGAGTATTTCTCCCTCAGTGGTTTCCCCCATCCGAGCTGCTGGCAGCTAGCTTGCAGTATCCCGTGCCGAGGGTGGAGTCCAGCGTCGTTTTGCCGTCCCAAGAACAGTCCATAAGCATACGAGGAGCCTCGGCGTCCCTTCGTTGTCTCGCCGCACAGGATCCAGTGAACTGGCCGAACGATCTAGTGTTCCTTCCCCTCTGTTAAGCACTGCCATTGAGCACGGTGTTTACGAGTTCGAGTCAATTTAAGGGTCCCAATGGGACTCAGAGGGCGAAGCTATGAGTAGCTGTGTTCAACTCGCGATCATCAATCAGGCAGCGAGTTCCTCAACGACTGCAAGCACGACCTCTCCGGCCCCCATGCGCTGGTTCGCCATCCACTCCCGGTCCCGGCATGAAAAGAAAATCGCATCCGCCTTACAGGAGAAAGGATTTTCAGCTTTCTTGCCTCTGGTGGAACAGGTGCATCAATGGAGTGACCGCCGCAAGAAAGTTGAAGTCCCATTGTTCCCGGGATATCTTTTTGTGCAACTCAGCTCGGCTTCCGACATTCGCCTGATGTTGTTCCAGACGCCCGGCGTGATCGGATTAGTGGGAGATCATGGCAAAGGGGCGCCCATCCCCGAGCGACAAATCGAAGAGGTTCGTACGATTTTGGCCGGCAAGGCTGAATTCACAGCCATCCCGTTTTTGAAAGTTGGCCAACGCGTACGCGTCCACGGGGGGCCGATGGACGGAATTGAAGGAATTTTGACTGCACTACATGGTTCCCGTCGGCTGGTGATCTCCATTGACGCGATTCAACGTTCCCTGGCTTTAACCATCGAAGGATACGATGTACGGCCCGTTTGACATCGCTGCTCTCGCCAGACGCGGTTTTGAATAGCGCTTTCGCTTTTCGTATCTGTGCTCGATCCATTCGCAACGACCTTTAACCCATTCAGAGGAAAATCATGGCTACCCAGCTTTTGCAGGTTTCGTCAGTTGATCAACTCAAGCTCAAAATTGAATCCCGCACCGCACGAGTAGGCATAATTGGTCTGGGATATGTGGGACTTCCGCTGGCGCTTTTATTCAGCGAAGAGAGATTTCGGGTCACTGGATTCGACATTGACATCAAGAAAGTGGATACGCTGAACCAGGGCGGTTCTTATATCTGCAGAGTCCCCGGCACCCAGATTCAACAAGCGCAGGGCCACGGGTTTTCCGCTACCTCCGATTTCACTCGGCTGGGAGAAATGGACGCAGTTATTATCTGCGTTCCCACTCCTCTGAACGAATACCGCGAACCCGATCTCAGCTACATCACCACCACAGTTGAAGCGATCGCGCCTAACTTGCGTGCCGGTCAGTTGATTGTGCTGGAGAGCACCACGTATCCCGGCACCACTGAGGAAATCGTCCTCCCCATATTGGAAGGCAAGAACCGAAGCGGATTGACAGCCGCCCGCAAAGCGTCGTCTCCGGAAACAGCAGACGAGTTCTATCTTGCGTTTTCGCCTGAACGCGAGGATCCAGGCAACGATAGCGTTGCCCGCCGCGACATCCCCAAGGTTGTGGGAGGACTTGATGAGCAGGCATCAGCCGCTGCCCTCGCGCTCTACAAGTCGATTTTTAACCGTGTAGTGCGGGTTTCCACTCCGGCAGCGGCCGAAATGACCAAGTTGCTGGAGAACATCTATCGTTGCGTCAACATCGCATTGGTGAACGAACTGAAATTGCTGTGCTTGCGCATGGGAGTAGACATCTGGGAAGTAATCGAAGCAGCGTCAACCAAACCATTCGGATTCCAGCCGTTCTATCCGGGGCCCGGATTGGGCGGACACTGCATTCCCGTCGATCCCTTCTACTTGTCGTGGAAGGCGAAGGAATTTGACTTTCAGACGCGCTTCATTGAGCTGGCAGGGGAAATCAATACTGCCATGCCGTACCACGTTTTGCGTTCGGTCTCTGAGGCGCTTAATGCGCAAAAGAAGTCAGTGAACGGCTCCAAGGTCCTGGTGCTTGGAGTCGCTTACAAAAAGGACATCGACGACTTACGGGAATCACCTTCTTTGACCATCATCGAACTCCTGCAGAAGGCCGGCGCCCAGGTCAGTTACAACGACCCGTATTTCCCATTTGTGGGCCGTGGGCGCAAGTACGATCTACAGCTGAAGCGAACGGAACTCGAGAACCTGGGGCAGTTTGATTGCGTGCTGATCGTTACCGACCATTCCGATTACGATTTCGCCGAAATTGTGCGCGAGTCCCAGCTGGTGGTGGATACCAGAAATGCGACTCGTGGTCTCACGTCTTCAAAAATCGTACGCTGCTGACCTTCGTTAACAATGTTTTCACTTGGTGAAGCTCCGTCGTTAATTCTTTTTACCTGTAAATCGCCGACAATTGCCGGCTAACCGAGGTGTCTCTTGAATATCGGCGTGGTAGGGTGTGGGTACTGGGGTCCGAATCTAGTCCGTGCATTCGTAGAAACCAATCGTTGCGATCGGATAATGTGCTTTGACAAAAGCCGTCAAGCACTGGCCAAATTGGCCTGCCGTTTTCCCTCCGTGACTCCATTTGACTCGATGGATGAGCTTATGGAAGCCAGTGATGCGCTGGTAATCGCAACTCCGGTGAGCACGCATTATCACATTGCCAAGAAAGCGTTGCTCGCCGGCAAGTCGGTTATGGTGGAAAAGCCGTTGGCAATGCGTTCCAGTGAGTCCAAGGAATTGGGCGAAATTGCTGCTGCCAAAGGCTTGACGCTGATGGTGGGCCATACTTTTGTCTACAGCCCACCGGTGCGCAAGGTCAGGGAGTACATCAAGTCGGGACACATGGGCCGGCTGTATTTTCTCAGCTCCTCCCGCGTGAACCTTGGCATTCACCAGAAAGATGTGGATGTTCTTTGGGACCTCGGACCCCATGATCTTTCGATATTGCTGTATTGGCTCGAAGAACGGCCGTGCCGTGTCTCAGCGGTGGGTCGTGCATGCGTCGGACCTATGCACGACGTAGCTAGCATTCACTATCGCTTCCCCTCCGGGTTTCTCGCCAACATCGAGATCAGCTGGCTCGCGCCGCGCAAGTTGCGGCGGACTGTGCTGGTTGGCAGCAAGAGCATGGTTGTCTATGACGACACGAACTTTGATGAAAAGGTGAAGTTGTACGATAAGGGCGTTCACTTGAAGGATCCCGAGACTTTCGGGGAATACCAGTTGACCTACCGCACCGGCGAAGTAATTTGTCCGAAGGTGGATACCACTGAGCCGCTGCTCATCGAGGCAAACCACTTCCTGGATTGTCTGGAAAAAGGAATTGCGCCCGAAACCGGCGCCGACATGGGGCACGCGGTAGTGCAAGCTCTGGAAGCGGCATCCGAGTCCATGCATAACAATGGCAAGTTTGTTGATATACCCGAGGCCGACGATGACCAGGCCCAAACACCACCCGCTGCAGTGGGTATTTCCGCTTAAGCAGTCCTCGGCTTGTAGCCTCCCCCGGCAAATTAACTGATCAATTTCAGGAGAACTATCCTTGGCAACCTCCAGAGCTACTCATCAGATAGAGCCTCGCACATACGAAAGTATTCCTTTTGTAGACTTGCGCCGCCAGTACCAGTCAATCAAGCCAGAAATTGACGAAGTTGTCGGTGAGGTAATTGAGCGCGGCGCCTTCGTGGGCGACCCCTACGTGGGTGTATTCGAAGAGAGCTTTGCTGGCTACGTTGGAGCAAAGCACTGCATTGGGGTGAGCTCGGGCACCTCTGCATTGGAACTCACCTTGCGGGCTTTAGGAGTGGGCCAGGGGGATGAGGTCATTCTGCCGGCAAACACATTTATTGCTACCGCGGAAGCCGTTATCTTCGCGGGCGCGCGGCCGGTATTTGCCGACATTGACCCAATTTCGTTCAATCTCAATCCCAACGAAATTCCGAAATACATCACCAGTCGCACGCGTGCGGTGATCGCTGTAGATCTCTACGGCCAACCCGCAGAGTTGACGGAGATTGCCTCCATTGCGCGCGAGCATAACCTTCACCTTGTCGAAGATGCCTGTCAGGCGCATGGGGCTACGCTCGACGGGCGCAAGATCGGTGGCCTGGGCCATCCCACCTGCTTCAGCTTCTATCCCGCTAAGAACCTCGGGGCTTATGGAGAGGGTGGGGCGGTCACCACAAATGATGACAAGTTGATGGATAAGATTCGCCTGCTGCGTGAGCATGGCAGCCGCACCAAATATGTCCATGAAATTGTTGGTCACAACCATCGTCTGGCAGCTCTGCAGGCGGCTGTCCTGAGCGTGAAACTCCGCTATCTCGATGCTTGGGTCGAGCGCCGTCGCGAGATTGCTCAACTCTATGGGGCAGCTCTGAAGGACACGCCTCAGTTGACCTTACCTCTCGAGCTGCCGGGCCGCGGACATGCATATCACCTCTACGTTGTCCGTATCTCCAACCGCGAGCGGGTGCGCACGATGCTGAGCGACATGGGTATCGGTTGCGGGATTCATTACCCAGTGCCTCTCCACCTTCAACCGGCGCTGGCATATCTTGGATACCACGCGGGTGATTTTGAACAAACCGAGAGCTGCGCATCAACCATCCTTTCTTTGCCGATGTTCCCGGAACTCGAAGATGAGGAAGTGAGCTACGTGGCAGAGAAGCTGCAGGAAGTGTGTTTGGAAACCCAATGATCTACACAGCCGAGCGCGATCATCAGAGGGCTTTACGAGTCAGCGACCTGTTGGCTTTTATGGTTTCAGTTGTGCTGTGCTTGAGGCTAGGGGTGTTGCCGTTACCCTCAGGCCCAGCATTTTTGCACACGTGGTCGGGCGCGGCATTGCTCATCAGCTTTCTCGTGCTGTGGTCGGGCACTCTGACTTTGGCGCGAGCTTATGAATTTTCCCTGGCACGGCCTTCACAGCTATACAAGGTGGTTCGCGCCGGCATGCTGTTCACACTGATAGCCTGGCCGATTTTGGCGATTCACGAGACGACCCTGTCCAAGGCGCTAGTTGTAGCTTTCGTTCCCATTACCGTAACAGTGGCGCTGATCTTCCGTCGCGTCATCACGCCCTTAGTTCTGCGCTTGGCTGGTTCCATGCCTCATCTTCGAGTGTTGATTGTTGGGCAGGGGAATGCAGCGTCTCGCCTGGAGCAGAGTTTTGCGGCGCGCAACGGTTACCGGCTGTATCGTTTCGAACTCCAGCCAGCCGATGCCGGATGTTGCAGCGGTGTAGACATCTCTCAATTCATCACCCATTTGGATAACTGTGATCCTCACGAGGTGGTTGTGGCCATGGATGGCAGATCAACGGAACACCTCGCCGCCATGCGTGAAGTTTGCCAACAAAGACAGCTGCCTTGGCAGTTCGTGCCTCATTTGGAGAACCTCGATGACATCGGTGTGTGCACTCAAGTCGTCGGCGACCTGCCACTGGTCGGAATGAAGCCGTCCGCGTTCTCAGGTTTCAATCTCTTTATCAAGCATTGTATGGATTTTCTACTGGGCTGCATTCTGCTCATGTGTGCTGCTCCAGCAATGCTGGTCATCTGGCTCGCGATTCGGTTGGATTCCAAGGGCGGGGCGATCCTGGTGCAGCGGCGGGTTGGCTATAAAGGAAAAGTATTTAACTTTTACAAGTTTCGGACCATGTACGTTGACGCGAAGGACACTAGCCATCGTGACTACGTCCAAAAATGGATGCAGGACCAGTCCTACGCTACCGCAGAGTCACGACCCAAAGTCTTTAAGATCACGGACGACAAACGCATTACGCGCGTGGGACGCGTTCTGCGACGTTACAGTTTGGACGAACTACCACAGATTTTTAATGTGCTCAAACTTGAGATGAGCCTGGTTGGCCCGCGCCCGGCGATGCCCTACGAAGTGGAACGCTATCAGGATTGGCACAAGGAGCGATTCGGAGCGCCCCCGGGCCTTACTGGAGCTTGGCAAGTTGCCGGTCGCAATCGGCTGTCATTCAACGAGATGGTAAAACTTGATATTCAGTACATACGCAATTGGTCGCCAGTCGAGGATTTCCGCTTGCTCGCGCGTACCATTCCAGCGGTGCTGCGCGGTACCGGCTACTAGACCCTGGGGAGTCAAACCTGCAGATGTCCAACGCAAAATATTTCAAACACCCGCAAGCCCTGGTCGAGTCCGTGGAGATCGGGGAAGGCACGCGCATTTGGGCCTTCGCCCATGTGCTGGAAGGGGCGCGTGTCGGCAAGGAATGCAACCTTTGCGACCACGTCTTCGTTGAATCCAATGTTGAAGTGGGCGATCACGTCACCATAAAGAATGGGGTTGCGCTGTGGGATGGGGTCGTGCTGGAGAACGGAGTATTTGTCGGCCCGAATGCAGTTTTCACTAACGATAAGAACCCGCGCGCCACCGTCCGCAAGGGTAGGGAAGAATTCTTGCCCACGCGAGTGCGCGAAGGTGCTTCGATCGGGGCCAACGCGACCATTGTTTGTGGCAATACGATTGGACGTCACGCATTCGTCGCGGCGGGGGCGGTTGTCACTCGCGACGTGGAAGACTACGCCATGGTTGTGGGCGTGCCGGCTCGTAAGGTTGGATACATGTGCGAATGCGGGGAGATACTGCGGACTCGCCTGGCTTGCGGGTGCGGCAGAAAGTTCATCCGCAAAAATGGCCAGTTGCTCGCGGCTCCAACGAATGGGCATCAGGTGGGCCGAAGCAAGAGAACTGCGACCACAAGGAGTGCGGACTAAATGTGCGGAATCGTAGGAGCACTGTCGTTTAAAAATAGTGCGTTCCGGGTTTCGGAGCAGTACCTGGAGCGCATGCGCGACGTCATGTCGCACCGCGGGCCAGACGGTGCCGGATTGTATATTTCCCCCGATCGCCAGATGGGCCTCGGTCATCGTCGTCTGTCAATTATTGACCTTTCCAATACTGCCGCGCAGCCCATGTGCAACGAAGACCGCTCTTTGTGGGTGATCTTCAACGGCGAAATCTACAACCACGCCGAGATTCGCCGAGAACTGGAAAGCATCGGAGGTCATTCCTGGAAGACGGACCACTCCGATACCGAAGTCATTCTGCACGCCTTCGAACAGTGGGGAATAGATTGCATTCATCGCTTCCGCGGCATGTTCGCAATCGCGCTCTGGGATGAACGCAAACGGCAGCTCTGGCTCATCCGCGACCGCATAGGAATCAAGCCCCTTTGCTACAGCGTCCATCACGGCCGCATCACCTTCGCCTCGGAAATCAAAGCCTTGTTGCAGGACCCTGACCAGCAGCGGTCCGTGGACGAAGAAGCGTTCTACCACTACCTCTCTTTTCTAACTACCCCGGCCCCCCAGACTCTGTTTAGCGGAATTCGCAAGCTGCCCAGCGGCAGTTGGTTACGGATTGACCAGAACGGCACGATGGAAGAACGTCGTTACTGGGACGTGTTGGACCACACAGAACCTCTGACCAATGTGTCAGAGGAAGAGATTGCCGAGCGTCTGCTGGCAGAGTTGCGCACCGCCGTTCAGCTGCGCAAAATCAGCGACGTTCCAGTGGGAGTTTTTCTCTCTGGCGGAATCGACTCCAGCACTAACGTGGCTCTTTTCTCTGAGGGTGAGGGCGGTCCGGTTAGGACCTTCTCCATCGGCTACGACGGAGAATATGACAGCTATCAGAACGAACTGCACTTTGCCCGCAAGATGGCTGATACGGCTCACACCGAACACTATGAGCGCGTACTCACTCAGGATGACTTGCTGGATTTCCTTCCTTTGATGGTTCATCTGCAGGATGAGCCGATTGCTGATCCGGTGTGCGTCCCGGTTTACTACGTTTCCAAACTTGCCCGCGAGCATGGAGTTATCGTCTGCCAAGTTGGCGAAGGTTCGGATGAGCTGTTCTGGGGCTACCCGCGTTGGAAGAGTTTTCTCAAGCTCCAGCAATATAATGACTGGCCCGTACCGCGCGCATTCAAAAAGGCAGCCCTGCTCGCCGCTGCCGTTTCCGGTCGTAAAGACACTTATGCGTACGAATTGCTCCGTCGCGGCGCAACCGGCACGCCGATATTCTGGGGTGGCGCCGAGGCCTTTACTGAGAGTCGCAAGCAACAGCTACTCTCGCCGAGGCTGCGCAAAAACCTCTCCGGCCTAACCTCATGGGAGCCCTTGCGGCCACTCAGAGCCCGGTTTGAAGAGAAAGCCTGGGAGCCCTCTCATCTGAACTGGATGAGTTACATGGACCTGAACCTCCGCCTCCCTGAACTCCTCTTGATGCGCGTGGACAAGATGAGTATGGGCGTGAGCCTGGAAGGCCGAGTTCCTTTCCTGGATCATAAGTTTGTTGAGCTGGCGATGAGCATTCCCGAAGCAGTGAAGACTCGCAACGGCGAACTAAAGCACATTCTTAAGAAAGCTGTGCGCGGGGTGATCCCCGACGAATTGATCGATCGTAAGAAGCAGGGCTTTGGAGTCCCTGTCTACGAATGGTTCGAAGACAAACTGGGCAACTACATGCGTCGCGAACTCGCCGATTTTTGCAAGCACACGGATTTTCTGGATCCTCAGGCAGTGCGCCGGATCTTAGACACTAATCACGGTGGTCCGCACGCCTGGTACCTGCTGAATTTCGCCTTGTGGTGGAAGCAGTACATTGAGGAAGTTCCTACCGGAATTGCCCCGCAGTTTCCCCAGACAGCCGTATTGCCTCGCTAAGTAAAGAATTGTGCATACCCTCGTTGATCAGTCCGAAAGAACTTACTTAAAGATTGCGATTGCCCTGGGGTTGTTGGGGCTGATCGCTGTCCTGCTAGTGGGTAAGATGGCGGTTGCCACGGCCGTCGCCGTGGCGCTCGCTTGCGGGGTCGTGTTGTTCTTTGCCGCCAGCGCCGTCTTCGGAAGGTTGGACTGGCTTTTGCCGTTGTGGGTGCTGGTTTTTCCGCTGGGCTATTACTTTCTTTCTTTCCCCAGGGAAGAGAAGACAATTTTCAGCTTCGATCGTTTCATAGTAGGGCTACTGATTGTGGGCACGGTCATGGGTGTTAAGTCGTCCACCACCTTGCCACTCAGTCTGCGCCGCGCAGGAACTGCCTGGTTCTTCTTTTTGCTAGCCGCGGTGTGCTCTCTTCGCCTGATGGCCAACCCTCTGGGTGCCTCGAAGATGGTCTTTGATAGTTTCATTTTTCCCGGTCTGCTGGCCTGGTATGTGATTAAAAATTTCGATGTGCGGCGCTGGTTGCCGGTTCTGCATGCGGTTGTCTGCGTGATGGCGATTTATGTTGCGGCGATCGGCGCGGCAGAGCTGATCACCGGACAGGACTTTCTGGAGCTACCTGCTGCCGTCTTCTTCTCGCCCGAACAGACCGGCGGGTTTGCCCGTGTGAATGGTCCATTTCAGACCAATGATGCCATGGGTTTGATTGGGCTGATTACATTGTGCCTTCTGTTTTTCATAAGATCGGCAATGGATAAGCCCTTGTCGAGAATGCAACGGTTTTTGCACGTCGCTGGCGTAGCTTGTGCATTCGCTTCCGCCGTCATGCCGATGTTCCGCTCCATGGTCATTACAGTGATCGTTCTGCTCCTGCTCGAACTCTATTTCCGCCGCGGTTTTGGACGTCGCCTTGCCACTGCGGCAGCCTTGTTCTCTCTGTTTCTAGGCGTGCTGGCAATTAAGGAGTTTGATCCGCAATGGTACGAGTCTCGCGTTAAAGGACCCGATAACCTCTACGCGCGACTGGCGCAACAGAAGCAGACCCTCGACCTTTTTATGCGCCATCCGATCAATGGGGTCGGTTTGGGCAACTTCCTCACCGCGGTTGTCGAGGTTCCGCGCGCCTCATTCAGGCAAACCGATTCTGTCAATTCAGCACACAATAACCTGGCCTCGGTCCTGGCGGAAACTGGACTGTTTGGCTTTATCCCCTACCTGGTGGCGCAAGTGCTTTTCTTGCGGGCTTTTTATCAGCTCCGCCAGCGCAGGACGCCCGCATCTCTCCAAGCTTGGCGATACTTGCTGTACATATTTCTGTGTTACTGGATCAGCGGTCTCACTTTGACCGCGGGCTATTATTCGGACCTGAATATGTGGTTCATGTTCTGTGTCGCTTTGATATACAAGCATGCCATTACTGAACCCTTGCCGATTGCTCACTATGAGCCCAGGTTCCGTACCGAGGGGCAACTGAGGCGCAATTCACTGCAAAACGCACCCGCATTCCGCAGGAAACAACCGCTGGTTACGGAGAATTACTGAAGTGATTAAAGCTGAGCCGGAATACGGGATTGCCGGAGAGTCCGTCATCTGTTTCGCCGGGGAAGACTGGTGGTATCACCATCCCCATTCGAAGAACCACATCTGCAAGCGTCTGGCCAGGCAGAACAAAGTCCTGTTTGTGAATTCCATTACCATGGGGCCGCCGGCTATTTCGAATCCGGATTTTTTTCTTAAGGTCCGTCGCAAGCTTAAGAGCTATCTCCGTTGGCTTCGGAAGGCGCCTGAGGGACTGTACGTATTTAGTCCGATTTCTATTCCGCTTTATGGGTGGCGACCCTTACGGGCCCTCAATCGTTGGCTTCTGATACTGCAACTGCGGCTGGTGATGCTGCTGTGTGGAATACATCGGCCGGTGGTCTGGGTGGCCATCCCGGCCGCGGCGGATGTTGTTGATCACTTGGGAGCGAAATTGGTTTTGTATCAGGTTTCAGATAAATACGATGCCGCCGAAGACAGCGCCCTAGCGCCCAGCATTGTCCGCGAGATGGACCGCCGATTGAAAGAAAAGGCCGCCGTGGTGATGTATTCAGGACGGAAGCTCTTTCAAGAAGCGGAGGTGCCTCATCGGTATTTTCTGGAGCAGGCGGTGGATTTCGACCGTTTCGCGGAACCCCCCGCGGAAGCCGCTGAAGACATTGCCAACTTGTCGCATCCGCTCCTCGGGTATTTCGGATACATGGATTTTGTTATGGATACCGAACTCATCGAGGAACTGGCGCGGCTTCGGCCTGAATGGCACTGGGCGTTGATCGGGAGTAAATCAAATCTGGTCAACATCTCTCATCCCAACGTTCATTTTCTTGGGAAGAAATCCTATTCCGAGTTGCCGAAGTATATCCGTCCGGTTGACGTATTTGTCCTGCCGTGGAGGCAAGACAACCAATTTACCAATTACGGAAGCGCTATTAAGGTTCGGGAATACCTGGCAACCGGAAAGCCAGTGGTCATCTCACCGCTGTACGAATATCTGAACACCCCAGGCGTGCGTATTTATCGCACTACCCAGGAATTTATAGCCGCGGTCGAGGACGCTCTTGGCAACGACTCGCAAAGTGACCGCCAACTGCGGCAGTCCACGGTCCGCGATTGCACCTGGGACGTGCGCTCAAGGCAGGTTGGAGAAATGGTTCGCTCGCTCTTGCAGTCGCCTCGAACCGATTGGTCAGAACAATCTGTCAACCACGTGGCCGCCGTAACCGCTGCAGCTCCCTCCTCGAGGATGGTTTCAGCGCAAGAACAAGTCCGATAAAAGCTAGGAGCCTCAAACAAGAATGTGTGGCATTGCAGGAATGGCGGGTGTTGCCGATGAACCTCTCCTAAGAGAGATGCTCGACCGGATCCGCTATCGTGGACCGAACGATTCCGGGACCTACACGTCGGACGGTCTCTCGGCAGGAGATCGCGTTGCTTTGGGCAACAATCGCCTTAGCATCATTGACCTCAGCGCGTCCGGCCATCAGCCGATGTGCAATGAGGATCGCTCCGTATGGGTGGCCTACAACGGGGAAATCTATAACTTTCAGGAATTACGCGCAGAGCTGATTTCTGACGGCCACCACTTCCGCTCGCACAGCGATACCGAAGTTCTGGTTCACCTTTACGAAAAGTACGGCAAGGAAATGGTGAAACATCTGAATGGCATGTTTGCCTTTGCCATTTGGGATACCAAGACAAAGACCCTGTTCATTTTCCGCGACCGGATGGGAATAAAGCCGCTCTATTATGTTCAGCGCGGTGAGCGGCTCTATTTTGGTTCGGAGATTAAGGCACTGCTGGCGTGCCCTGAGATAAAGCCTGGTTTGGATCTCTGGTCACTGCAGCAATATCTGACGTTTTCCTATGTTCCCAGCCCGAACACTCTTTTCGAGGGCGTGTCCAAACTGCCTCCCGCGCACATTTTGACGTGGCGGAAGGGAGAAATCACTCTAGAACCTTACTGGGACCTGGCAGCGGGAGACTATTACAAAGAATCAGAGTCTGAGCTTGCTGAACGTCTTGCCGAAATTATCGGGTCTGCCACAAAGCGCCAGCTGATAAGTGACGTTCCGGTAGGGTTTTTCTTAAGTGGTGGGCTCGATTCCAGCACCTTGGTGGCTGCCGCCGCTCAATTCCACGGCGCTCGTCTACGCTGCTACAGCATCGGCTTTCAGGAACAGCACGCCCAACTGGAGCAGTGCACAGAGGATGCCCGCTACGCTCGACTGGTAGCCAACCACTTTGACGCCGAGTTTCATGAGCTTGTGGTCCAGCCGGATGTCATTAATCTGTTGCCGCGCGTCATCTGGCATCTCGATGATTTAATCGCGGACCACGCCGCCATTGCCACTTATCTGATTTGCCGCGAAGCAAGACCCGATGTCACCGTTTTGCTGAGCGGCCAGGGAGCGGATGAAATCTTCGGCGGGTACCGCGTCCACCTGGGAGACCGCTTAAGCAAATGGCTCAGGCTTATTCCCGCGTTTGCCCGTCGCGGTCTAAGATCCAGTCTGGCGAGCTTAGGGTCGAAGAAAGCCTCAATCCCTGGAGTACAACCGGGATTTGTGCTCGCGGCTTCTCGCTACGCCGACCGGCTCCTGCGTACCTCGGAGTTACAGCCCAGAGAGCAATATACCGCTCTGCGCTCTTACTTTACAGAGCAGGAAATGCACGCTCTGGTCACGCCGGAACTCCGAGCTGATAGTGCCGGCCTGCGACTCGGCAGCACCTTCTCCGATTATTTTGACGCCGCTGCTGGCCAGGACTTCCTCAACCAAATGCTCTATGTGGATGCCAAGACTTTCCTGGCGGAGTTCAATCTTTGCTACTCCGATCGCCTCAGCATGGCCTGTTCTTTGGAAGTGAGAGTGCCTTTTCTCGACAATGAGATCGTAGATTTCATGGGTCGTGTTCCTCCGACGATGAAGATCAAGGGTCTCACGCAAAAACATATTCTGCGGAAAGCAATGAAAGGACGCCTTCCCAAAGCCGTGCTCCGCCGCCGCAAGGCTGGATTTGGATTGCCGGCGCGTTCTTGGCTGCGAAATGAATTGCGGGAGATGGTCGGCGACCTGCTGTCCCCGGAGCGCGTACGCCGTAGAGGCCTGTTTAATCCGGCAGTGATCTCCAACTTTATCGAGATGAACAATTCCGGAAAGCGTGATTACACCATGCAGCTCTGGGCATTGCTCAGCCTCGAGCTATGGCAAGAGACATTTGTTGATCAGACATCCTCCAAGCCGATGGAAAGCATGTTCGTATAGGCCAGAACTGATTACACCATGAGTTTGTCTTCCACATTGCTGCTAGAGATCGAGCCAAAGGTAGAAACCGGCACTGCCAGTGAAATCACTAGAAGTATCGGTGAACTGGTTGCCTGGTTGAAGGCCTGTAATTATGCAGGCTATGAACCTTATGACATTTTGAATTCGCCGCTGTTGTCAGGCGATTGGGCACGCCGGCAGCCGTTTGCAACATTATTGATTCAGTCGGCAAAGCGATTCGGGGGGCTCCGTCTGCGTCATTTGCTACGAGTTCCTCCCAGCCGGAACCCAAAGGCACTAGGACTGATTCTCTCCGCCTACTGCGATCTTGCGGCATGTGGGCAATCCACCACGAGCGAAGCACAGTCAATGAAAAGGGCGCTGCAGGCCCTGCGTAGCCCTGGGGAGAGCGAATTTTGCTGGGGTTATGACTGGGATTACGTTTCGCTGCGGGGAACACGCTTACCGGCTTTTAGCCCGAACTCCATTGCCACCTATTTTTGCGCCACCGCGCTGCTTGATATGGCCGAACAGTTCCATGACCTCGAAGCCAGAGAGATGGCTCTCTCGGCCACGCACTTGTTGGTCACCAAGCTGAACCGTTCTGTGGACACACCCACAAACCTGTGCCTTAGTTACACTCCCGCAGATCGCACTGTTATCTACAACAGCAGCGCCTTGGTTGGGTCGCTCCTGGCCAGGGTCGCAATCTCTAAACGTGATCCTGAATACCTGGGAGTGGCTCGTCGCATCATGCACTACCTTGCAGATCAACAGCGCGCCGATGGTTCGTGGGCGTATGGCGCCGGCCGTGCCCAGGGTTGGATAGATAGCTTCCATACGGGTTACAACCTGGGAGCGTTGCTTTCCTACCAGAACAGCACCGGTGATTGCAGTTTCGAGGCGTCGCTCAGGCGAGGCTATCGCTACTACGTGAACACGTTCTTTACCGCCGACGGCGCACCGAAATACTTTCATAATGCGCTGTATCCCATTGATGTGCATTGCTGTTCGCAGGCCATGCTGACGTTCTGTGATTTCGCCGGCCTCGATCGCGATGCACGGGAACGCGCACTCCGAATTGCCAGCTGGACCCTTGATCACATGCGCAACCCGAATGGAACGTTTTGTTACCAGATCCACCGATTTTGGACTGATCGCACACCCTACATTCGTTGGGGACAGTCGTGGATGCTCCGCGCCCTTGCCCGGGTCAAGCGGCAATACTTGAGTTAATCGAGCCGATTTTAAAAAGAAAGTAGAACCGCCATTACAAGTCAGGACATGAGCGCCGAAACCGTCTACTTGCACGTCTGGACAGGTGATCCAGGCAAGGGTCGCGCCTTCGTTGAACAGCGTTATCCGGGGGCAACGGTGATGGAGTTGTCGCACCGCGAACTCAGAGATGGCGGCTGGAAGGGGCAGGTGCGCGCCCTTCGTTCTCTTCGCGGACGTGCTCTGGTGGTGTTTTTCGACTCCATTGACGACTGCATGCAATTACAGCTGGTGCAGTGGTCGGGCTTGCTTCACCACTGTAAAGAAACGGTCACGGTTGACGAACGTGGACACCTGAGCGTCTATCGGCGCCGCGATTGGCTGTGGATGTTTCCTAAAGCCGCGATCAGCGCCATGGCCGACTTGTTTGTTTTTCTGTCCTTTTGGTTTGGACTGAACCTATGGCGAGTTCTCGCCAGGCCGCAGCAGTTCTCGTCGCGTGAAGTTTCACTGGATGTCGCCTACTTGTTTCCTTATCCGCGGGAGAATTCCTTCGCCGGGGGCGCGATGAGTCACATTCGGGGGGTCTTGCGAGGGCTGGCTGCGAACGACGCCACTTGTGATATCTTCTCCGCAGTATCTCTCCCCGCAGAGCAGTTTTCCCAGGTGCGTGTCCCAAGCAAGCGAAAGTTCTTTGTGGTATGGGAAGCCTTGATGCTGACATACGGCTTGCGCTTCGCACGCGAAGTGCGGCGCCACTTATCTGGAGTGAAGCCGCGGCTGCTGTACCAGCGTCATGGCAGGTTCATGATTGGTGGAGCGGCCCTGTCGTGGTTGATCGGAGTGCCTCTGGTGCTTGAATACAATGCCTCCGAATTGGAAATGGCGAAGCACTGGGATCCGACGCGTTTCCGCACTTGGTTGCGATTGTGTGAGGAGGTAACCCTCGCCTGCTCCGCCCTGATTGTGGTGGTCTCGGAACCGTTACGCGACGGCCTGATAAAGCGTGGCATTCCTGCGGACCGCATTCTGGTAAATCCTAATGCCGTAGATCCGGACTTTTTCCATCCCAATTGTGGGGGTAAGGAGTTGCGCCAGGAACTGGGGATCTCCCCGGAGGAAGTGGTAGGTGCCTTCGTCGGCACCTTCGGTCCGTGGCACGGCATTGCTGTTCTACAAGAGGCAATCAAGGAACTTCTGCAAGATGGGACGGCAGTGCCTCTGCGTTTTTTGCTGATTGGCTCCGGTGGACTGCTGCAGGACATCCGCGCGGCTCTTGCAAAATGGGAACAATCCGGCCAGGTCATATTTACAGGGATCGTGACACACGACCGGGTTCGAGCCTATCTGGATGCTGCCGACATTCTGGTCTCCCCCCATGTGCCGATGACGGACGGCACCCCGTTCTTCGGCTCTCCGACCAAACTTTTCGAGTACATGGCAATGGGAAAAGCCATTGCTGCCAGCCGACTGGACCAGTTGGCGACCGTTCTCACGCACGATGAGACTGCATGGCTGGTCCCGCCGGCCGATGTTAAGGAACTAGTCGCCGCCATTCAGTTGCTGGCGCGAGACCCAGCGCTTCGCCGGCGACTGGGAAACGACGCGAGAGAAGCGGCCATCGCACGTCACACCTGGCGGCAAAACGCGGCACGGATGCTCGCCAGAACCTCGCACGCAGCAAAAGAAGTCGCCCAACCGGAACCCGAACTCGTGGCGCCAGGCAGATAAGTTGTACCGATTATCCCTATGACTCAGTCGCAGAATTCCGGAACGCTGGGCACCACGGTGCCGTTGCAGTCGTCCGAAAATAATGGATTTGATCACGAGCTCAGCTCGGCCTCTAAGCCCTTGTCGCTTCCTGCGCTTAGCTTACCGCTGAACCATGCAGTGCCAGGGCCCATCCAACGCTGCCAGGATTTATGGAAGTCGTCGGATTTTTTCCGCAAGGTCATTGAAACCTACTCGACCCAGATCAGTTTGATGGCAGTTGGGCTGATCACCACCGTAGCTGTCACGCGCGTACTTGGTCCCGAGGGTCGCGGGTTGTATGCGGTGGCAATGGCGATTGGCGTTCTCGGCGTACAGTTTGGAAATTTCGGGCTGAACAGTTCGAACACGTTCTATGTTGCTCACGATCAGACTTTATTGCCCACGCTTCTGGCAAATTCCTTGCTGGTCAGCACTGTAATCGGGGGGGTAGGCGCTCTCGCTGCGGGTCTATTCTTCTATTTCGAGCCTCAACACGCCCCCTTGCATGGTCCTTTACTGGTACTGGGACTAGCTTGGATCCCGATTGGGTTGGCATTTCTCCTTACCGAGAACTTACTTCTCGGCCTGCAGCAGGTACGGGTCTTCAACAAAATTGAATTCATGAGTAAGGCTTTCAGCCTGATCTTCATCGGGATGGTTATCTTTGTTCGCCGGGTCAATCCCGAATATGTATTCGCGGCTAACATATGTGGACTAACCCTAAGTTTGATTTGGGCTCTGAAGGCTTTGTGGCGGCTGCTTCCTGATGTGCCGCGGCCTTCCTTAAAGTTACTGCGGCAGCATTTTGGTCTCGGGCTCAAAGCTTACATCATTGTGTTCTGCAGCTTTCTTCTCCTACGCATTGATCTGCTGATGGTTAAGTACATGCTCGGTTCGGAACAGACGGGCTACTATTCGGTAGCCGCCAGCATGGCAGATTATATTTTGTTGCTGCCTTCTGTTATTGGATTGATCCTCTTTCCCCGTCTATCAGCAATGCGCGATACCGCAGAGAAGCTCCGGCAGGCCAAGAGAGCTGCCGTGGGCACCGGGCTCGCCCTGCTTCCGGTCTTGGCCCTTGCGGTTGTGCTGGCGCCCATTACCATCCGTTTATTGTTTGGCAAATTATTCCTCCCCGCGTCGGATGCCTTTATCTGGTTGGTTCCGGGCATTTTCGCTTTAGGCATTGAGACAACGATTGTGCAGTTTCTGAACAGTATGGGCTATCCAGTGATCGTGGTGTGGATCTGGCTCACCTCCGTGATCCTGAACATCGGTTTAAATTTTTGGGCCATTCCAACGTTTGGCATCAAGGGCGCCTCGGCAATGTCCTCCATTTCGTACTCGCTGACTCTTTTTGCAGTCTTGGCAGTTATTTGGAAACAATATCGCAGTAAACCGACCACCGCAGTAATGGCGGAATAAGTGGTACATATGTCGTCCGACTCACCGAAATCTACCGCCACCTCCAGGGGAGCAAACCAAATGTACGACACGGCACCATTGCGGCATCGTTGTCAGCTTTTTTCGTGGCAATTGTTGTTTCGGCTGATGAGTGTCGGTTTGGTTGTATTCCTCTTGCAATCCACATCGAAGAGTCAGACCTTCGCCACGATGACCTACCCAGCGCCCGGTGCTACCAATGTTCCCTTAACCGGTAATACATTTACCTGGACCACTGGTTCGGGCGCACAAGCCTACTATCTTTATGTAGGCACGGCTCCCGGACTCAAGGACGTGGTGAACAGCGGTTCTATAACTGTTACCAGCTACAAGGTGCCGAACTTTGCTCCGGCTACAACGTATTACATCCGGTTGTGGACGATGCTGAATGGCCACTGGGCCAGCAACTATGTGGACAGCACCTTTTCTACTATCGCTGGAACTTCAGTTTTAACTTTTCCCGCAAACGGGGCCAGTGGAATCACAACTAGCCCGACCCTGACCTGGACGAGTATTCCGAATTCCACCTATGTCGTGAATATTGGCTCGACGCTGGGAGGCTCCGATATTTTCAACAGCGGAACTATCTCCACCACCAGTGTTCAAGTACCGGGTTTGCGGGGGCTGACTACTTTTTACGTGCGACTATTTACCCAGAGTGCCGCCGGAACGACTTCATCCGACAGCAGCTTTACCACTGTCGCTGAGTTGTCGCAGCTCACATTTCCCACTAACGGTACGGGAAACGTCTCCGCCCTAAACCCGGTTTTCACCTGGACGAGTGTCTCCGATGCCGATGCCTACTACCTGTACGTGGGAAGCGCCGTCGGACTCAGCGATGTGTTCAATAGTGGTTCGACTCTGGGCACCAGTATGACTGTACGCAATCTGGCTCCGGGAGCTAATTACTTTGCCCGTTTGTGGACCAAGATTAACGGCAATTGGGGCAAGTTTTATGTTGATACGACATTCGCGACCATAAATGGGGCAAACCTGACCTTTCCTCGCAACGGCGCGACCAATGTGGACCCTTACGTTACGGCGACCTGGAATAGCATTTCGGGTGCGCAATCGTACTCCCTGAATGTCGGCACCAGTCTCGGTGGGTCGAACGTTTACAGTAGTGGTCCCGTTACCTCCACGTCTTTATTTATCCCCGGACTTCTAGCAAACACCAGCTATTACGTGCGGCTGTTTACCCAAAGTGCGGGCGGAAGCAGCTTTACAGATAGTTCCTTCACTACCGGCACCGGAATCGCTCACCTGATCAATCCAGCTCCGAATTCTTCCAGCATTGATCCATTTGCGGCATTCACCTGGAATCTGGTGTCAGACGCACAGGCCTACACACTATATGTCGGCACTCAACCCGGGTTGAAGGACGTCGCTAATCTCGGTCCTTTGCCGGCAACTCAGTCAACCCAGATTGTGGCAGGAATGATCGGTGCCCAGACCTACTACGCAACCATGTGGACGAAGAAGGCGGGAATCTGGTATTCGGCCGCCGTATTAACTTTCCAGACGGCGCCACAACCATTGCCTAGCGATATTAATGCGTGGAGACAGAACGTTCAAAACATTGTTGCCTCGGTGAGAGGTATGGCCGCTCCCAATAATAATGTGCCCTTTTCTGGAACCGTTTTGGCCGATGAAGTTCAGTCGCGAGGTGCGTCCTATGCATTTTGTACCGACTTTGCCATTGTCTTGGTTCAACAGTTTATGGGGCAACGGATCTCAGCCCGCCAGCGAAACGTGGTATTCACCGGCGCAACTTTCGATACGCATGCCATGACTGAGTACTATGATCCTGTCCTGGCCAAGTGGGTAGACGCGGACGCAATGTTCGGGATTGTTTATTTCAGTGCGGCCAGTCAGACTGGCTTCGGTGTGCAAGACATCAGCTCGGCTGTGGTGAACATGGCTTTCACTTCCATCCCGGTCACCTACGTTACTAGCTCAGGAAGCTTTTGGCTCAGCAGATACTATTTAGACCCGATTTTGCTTTACCTCAATCCTCTGCCAACTGCAAGCGGTCAGATCAAAGTTCCGCTGGCCAATTCTCCCGTTCCATACCTTACGCTAAATGGGCCGGAGGTGATCGGTGTCAAAGGCTCGTACATACTGAATTTCGCCAGCCAAGGCGATGTTGCGACCATATCTGACCCGAACTTGGGGGTCCTCAATCTGGGCCCGGAGAACGGTACTTCTTGGACTCACGATCTGATTTTAAACTCGGGTTGGTCGCTTACCTCACAGCCGGCCAATCTAACGATATATAGCCCTCGTCGATTCCTGTTTTGATGGAAGCTTTGTGTCTTATATGCGGAAGCTCACGGAGAGCAAAATAAGGGGTTGGAGAGGCGGCTGGTTGCGTTATCTGTCGCGTTGTAACCCGAGTCTTCGGCTAGGCGCCCTGCTGCTGTTATTAGTTGCTGCCAACTCGCTTTCGTCGGCTCAGAGTTTGGCAACCATGATTTACCCGGCTCCTGGCGATATCAATATTCCACTCAGTGGAAACACATTCAGTTGGAATCCAGTCTCGACGGCGCAAGCGTACTATCTGTATGTAGGCTCCGCCCCCGGATTGAAAGACGTGTTCAACAGTGGATCGAAACCCGCCACAATAACCAGCGTCAAGATACCTGCTGCTCTTGCCAGCGGCACAACCTATTATGTGCGGATATGGACATTCATTAATGGACACTGGGCAAGCAACTACGTTGACAGTACGTTCACATCGGTAATCGTTACTGCCTTTATGACCTACCCGTTGGATGGTGCCCGTAAGATTGATCCCTATCTCACCGCGACGTGGAACACCGTAAAAGGGGCTACATATGTTCTCAACATAGGGTCATCCCCAGGCGGTTCGGACGTTTTCAGTAGTGGGACACTCGGTACCACGAGCGTATTGGTAACCGGTCTGCTTGGTTTTTCGTCCTACTACGTGCGATTGTGGACCCAAACTCCGGCAGGAAGCACATTTGCTGACAGTATTTTCAGCACTGGGCCACAGGTCGCGCATTTGATCACACCTGGGGAGGGCGCCACGAATGTTGACCCCTTCGCCAGTTTTTCCTGGAACAGCGTGCCCGATGCGCAAGCATACTATCTAAAAGTCGGCACAAAATCGGGTGTGTTCGATGTTCACAATAGCTCCGTGTTGCCGGCAGATAAGACCTCACGTCTCGTTCCTGGACTAATAGGTAGCCAGACTTATTACGCAACCTTGTCCACGAAAATTAACGGAGTGTTCTATCCGGTCAGCAGTACTTTTCAAACCGCACCGCAGCCGCTACCCGATCCAGATGTTCTGCATACTACGGCGCAAAATCAGACTCAAGCTGTTCGGATGATGACGCTGGGGATGACCAACATACCTATTCCCGGCACCCTGCTGGCACAGATCGTCGCAGATGATGGTCGCACAGTGGCCTTTTGTACCGAATATGCGAAGACGCTGGTACAGTTGTTAATGGGCCAGCGCATTTCTGTCCGGCTCCGAATCAGTGTTTTCAACGGTGTCGAAAGCCATACGATGGCGGAATATTACGACCCCTTTTTGAGCAAGTGGGTCGTCTTGGATCCCACGTTTGGCCTGGTATTGTTCAGTACTACGGCTGGGCAATACTTCTCCATTGACGATATGGCGGCCGCGGTTGCGGCGCAGAATTGGCCTGGCATCCCACTTACTCAAGTGACAGTCTACGGGACGCAAGTAGCTAATTCCTACTACATGGATCCCAGCCTTCTGTATCTGAACCCGCTACCGCCGGCCACGAACGTGCTCGGTGTGCCGCTTGCAAATTCGCCTACATTTTTTATGGTCAACCATCCTATGACGGATGTGGGGACCTACGGGTTCTATGTTTTCGGCTTTTCGCAGACGGCCGACAGCGTCAGCATTATTGATCCGAGGTTAGGACCGTTGACGATAATGCCCAGGAACGGAACTCTTTATTCGAGCGACACCCGCCTTAATAAGGGCTGGTCAATAGCCTCGAGCCCATCCGGGTTAACGCTAAACACCATCGGCAGGTACATGTTTTAACTTCCGGCAGCAACCAAGACGCTGCCTTGAAGCCAATAAGTGCATTCGTTAGTCAAAGTCCCAGGTAGATACTCGGAGGCCACTAAGATGTTAAGCAGAGAGCTACTGCTTGTGTTGATTTTGAGCTGCGCTCCAGCACTCGCGCAAAGCCTCACAGGCGGAATTCAAGAAGCAATAAACGCACTGCCACAGCCTGACGGCGGCGTAGTCACTGTGAGCAGCAGCGTTCAGATCGCGCAGACCATATTCATTACGAACTTACAAAATATCACTGTTCGATGCCTAAGTGGAGTTGCCATATCGGTACCGCCCGGCAGCAACTTCCCCATATTCAAAGGCACAGGCTTCAAGAATACCGTTATTACGGGCTGTAACCTGGTAGGACCGGGAGCGCACTATGTGAGCGGCTCACAACCCGTCTTGTTCTTTGTAGGTGGGGATACTCTTACGATTGACCACAACCAGATCTCAGGTGCGGCTTTTGACGGTATGTATCTCAGCGGCTTAAAGCCCACATCTAACGTTTACGTTCACGACAATGTCGTGACCGGGAGCGGGGCCAACGGAATCGAATGCGATGCCATTAATTGTGTGGTCTACAACAACACCTCAAACAGTAACGGCTACATGGGAATCGAAGTGTACGCTCCAGGGAACAATGCAGTAGTCTCGAGCAACGTCACCCAATCGAATGGTCGCAACGGAATCAACATACAAAGCGATCCCACAACGGGTAGCGTCCACCACGTAGTCATAACTAACAATACGACAACGGACAATTTGGCAAACGGTATCCAGATAGGCGGACTTGCCACCTTTCCCATCCACCACATTACGATTCTAAATAACACAGTATTGCGCAACGTGAATGTCGGAATTAACCTGAACTATACTGACCTTCCGATTATTTCCAACAATACCGTCCAGGATAATAACTTCAATCACTTCAGTTGGAGTGGCGGTATTAATTTCAGCGGGAAGGTGACAAACGGAATTCTGCAAGCGAACACCGTCGGCAACATTACCAGTGCGGGCCAGCAGCAGTATGGCATTAAAATTGGAGACAGCAATTCCATCAACAATTTAATACTCAACAATAGTCTTGCCGGAAATAAGGTAGGACCGTTTTATTCCGTGGTTCCAAGCACTATCGTGGCCCCTCCGAGCGGCAATCAGATATTGATTGGCAATAACTAAGGTCTGGCACTACTTCTAACCTGTATTCACTTTATGAAGAGCTTGTCCATGCTGGTCCAGAGGCAATCGCCCGTCGTCCTTGCGCGCGAACTGATGTGGCGAGGGCAACGCCGCTGGCGGAAGGCTCGGATCCTTGCGGAACTGGGTCGCAAAGTTTGTCCCTACCAGTTTCGTAATGTTCCTTATTATCAAGCTACAGCTCAGGACATAAGCCCTGTTGCGCGGGAGTACATCGTTGGCTGTGCGGAAGCCGTTTGTCAGGGTCGGTATCCGCTGTTGAGCTATGCGCCGGTCGAACTTGGCATGCCTCCGCGCTGGGACGTGGATTTTGTTTCGGGAAAGACCTGGGCGAAGAGTCCGAGCGCAGACCTGACGACCGTGCGGCATGATGGGTCAGACGTAAAGGTGCCGTGGGAACTGTCGAGATTGCAATTTCTTCCTGTGTTGGCGAAAGCGTATCTGCTGACCGCTGAGACCCGATATCGACAGGTTGCCAAAGACTTAATGGCGAACTGGATTGACGAAAACCCAGTGGGAATGGGGGTTAATTGGACCATTGCCATGGAGGCGGCGCTGCGTGCGATGAGCATGTGCTTCACCCTCAGCATTCTGTCGCCTTTGCAGGCAGACGAGAGAGCTTGGGGCGACAAGGTGACCCGCTCGTTGTGGGAACACCTGGTGTTTATTGAGGCGCAGTCGGAGTTCTCGCACATTGTCCGTAGTAACCACTATCTGAGCAATATCGTTGGGTTATATTGCCTGTCGGTGTTTCTGACCGGAGAGTCGGCTGCAAAAAAGCGCAACTACTACCGCCGCCTGGTGGAACAAGAAATTCTCAAACAGGTTTACGACGATGGTGGCGATCACGAGGCATCAACTGGTTACCATGTTTTGGTTTGCCAGATGTTCACCACTGCATTGTTGCTCATGCGTGCGGAGCGTGTTGCGCCCAGTCCCCAATTCCGGGAACGGCTTGAACGCATGTATGAGTTCATGTTCGGCCTGGCGGATGAAAGCGGCCAGCTTCCCGCGGTGGGAGATTGCGACGACGGTCGGGTCGAACTGCTCCTCGACGATCTTAAGCAGATGAATACTCCCTTGCCAGAACGAAATTCGCTGCGGGTTTCAAACTTACTGGGAATCGGCGCAGCTCTGTTCGGCAAACCGATGACGGACCCGGCAGACGCGAACTGGTATGGTCTGCGGAAGGACGTTGTATCTTACCGCCCAAGCTCGACCTTACAGACCAGAAAGTTTCAAAACTCGGGGATCGGCATCGCCTCATGCGCGGGCACCGAGGTGATGCTGTTAGCGATTCCTAACGGAATCGGCGGGCGCGGCAGCCACACGCATAACGACAAACTAAGTGTGGTTGTCCGTTTTGAGACGGACGAATTCCTTGTTGACTCCGGTACCGGCTGCTATACGCGCGACGCGGTCAAGCGTAATTATTTTCGTTCTACCGCGGCGCACAACACTCTCATGGTTGATGGTGAAGAGCAAAATTGCATTGCTCCGCAGAGCAATCTTTTGTTCTGCATCGGAGATAATGCCGCGGTCAGCCCCATTGAAGTTGAGCATTTATCCCACTTGTCCAAAATGCATGCTTCTCATCTGGGATATAGCAGATTAAACGTCATCCACTCGCGTACTGTCTGTTTGTCTAAGGATGGGCAACAAATCGTGGTACATGACGAGCTTACGGGAGAAGGCCTGCACCAGTTCGAAGCCAATTTTCACTTTGCTCCCAGTTGGAAGGTACTAGCCGCGGACAAACAACATTTCCGGTGCGAATTGGCGGAACGGCGTGTTGTCACGGTTAGTTTCGAGTCGAACGTGGAATTAGATGTGCAGCCGGAAGACACTCTCATTTCGCGCACTTTTGGTAGCACTATACCCTCCACCAAGCTTCGGTTGCGCAGCTCGAAAGCACCATTACCCGTTTCCCTCGTAACCCGTATTCAGACGAAAGCAGTCCGTCCTCAGATACACAAACTAAATGAGAATTGAATATATTTGTCACGCGTGTCTTTTTGTTGATAGCGGTGATGTACAGATAGTCACTGACCCATGGTTTAAAGGGTCGGCGTATTGCGGCCAGTGGAACATCTTTCCCAAGCCCGTCAATACTGAGATTCTGGACAAGGCACAAGTAATAGCCTTATCTCATGGGCATGAGGACCACTTCCACGAGCCGAGTTTGCGGGAACTTCCCAGGGCAGCGAAAGTGTTCTATCCCTATAGCTGGTATGGGGGCACAACCGAGTTCCTGCAGGAACTCGGGTTCAAAGACGTGGTAGAGGCCGCCGCGCAAAAAACTTATAAGCTCTCACCTGATACTTCGCTCACGTATGTAGTCAACAGCTTGGACAGCATCGTCGTCATCGAAGCCGAGGGGAAAGTACTTGTAAACGTCAATGATGCGCTGCACTCTTTCCCCCCTAAGATTCAAGACCTATTTATTACTGCTATTAAAGAGCGCTGGCCGAAGATTGACACCGTATTCTGTGGCTTCGGTGGCGCCAGTTACTTTCCCAATGCGATCCATTGTCCGGGCAAGGATGATGTCGAGATTGGAGAAGCTCGTGAGCAGCTGTTTGCACACAGCTTCTGCCGCATAGTCCATGGCTTGGCCCCGGAGGTGGCGGTACCCTTCGCAGCGGACTTCGCCTTGCTCCAACCCGAGCAGCGGTGGATCAACGATGTGCGTTTTCCTCGCGCTCGCCTGGCAGAGTATTTTCGTCAGTTGTATCCCGAGGCTGCAGAGTCGGTTCGCATTGTCGCTATGTATCCAGGTGATGTACTGGCCAACAATCAACTGGTGCCCAATTCGCCGTATCGTAGCCAGTTCGTGGAGGGTGGGCTCAAACACCTGCTCGAGGAACAGTACCGCGACGAGATCAAAGCCCTAACTTCAGCCCCGCAAATCGGTGAAGAAGATGCGCGTCGGTTAGAGGGTGAAATCATCGCCAATGTCAATCGGCGCAAGGATCTGTACGCCGACCAACTGGGTAGTATTAAATTCAGCATCAAGGTACAGGACTGCCCGATTAGCCCGTGCTTCAATGTCAGTTTTGAAGATGCCCGTCCCCAAGTGACAAGAAGCGAGCATCCAACGCCGGATTCACTGTTGGTGGTAAGAACATCGAGTCGTATTCTGCGGCATTCCTTTGCCAGCGACTGGGGTGGGGATGCGATCACCATCGGCTACGGTTTGGACGTTGACGTATTTGATCCAGCGACAATTCAATCAAGTTTAGACGTTGCCTGCGTGCGTCTTCTGACCCGGCAACCATCGGCAAGCCATTATTGGAAACAAGAGCCCTTGCGTATGGCCAGGCACTTAATCTCCAGCCAAACCACTCGAGCCTGGGTCACCAAAGCCGTTCTAAATCCTTCTGGCGATTATAGTGACAAGAAGACCAATGACCTGATGCGAGAGTGGATGTTCCGCAGCAAATGTGAAGTTTGTCGCGCCTGCGACCTGCCTCTACTGGATGACAAATTTGCTGCGGCCCTGTAATACGAACACGCGTATAAACGAAGAGAAGATATCCCGGGAAAAGGACGAGTCGAAAAGATGAAAGCTCTCTTAGAAGATTTGCGGTCCGGCCAGGTTAGCAGCCACAACATTCCTGAACCAGAACTTCGACCAGGCGGAATTTTGATTCGTACAGCCTTTTCCGCCATCAGTGCCGGAACCGAGCGGGCGAAGATCGAAAGCGGTGAGAAATCCTTGCTAGGTAAGGCGTTGGCACGCCCCGACCTCACCAAGCAGGTAATTGATTATGCCTTGAAAGAAGGCATTCGCGCTGCTTATCAGAGGGTCCAAAACCGTCTCGACACCTTGTCTCCTCTGGGTTACAGCTGCGCCGGCACGGTGATCGCGGTAAATGCAGACGAAAAAGAGTTCCGTGTCGGTGATCGTGTCGCTTGCGGGGGCGGCGGCTATGCCAACCATAGCGAAATTAACTTTGTTCCTCGCAACCTTGCGGTGCGCATCCCGGACACAGTCTCGCTGGATGCTGCGTCCCTTACTACGATTGGCGCGATCGCGATGCAGGGAGTGCGCCAGAGCCAGCTGACATTTGGCGAGACCGTCGCCGTCATAGGAGCCGGGCTGGTAGGTGTCCTTACCATGCAGCTGGTTAAGGCCGCGGGATGCCGGGTGATTGCGTTCGATCTGGACGAAAAGCGGATACAGCACGCTCGCGAGATGGGCGCGGATCTGGCCCTGTCAGCCGCCGATAAAGATGCGGGCGAACTGGTAAAACAATTTACCAAATATGGCGCTGATGCCGCGATTATCACCGCTGCCGCGCCTTCCGCAGACCCCACCGAATTGGCCGCACGTGTGTGCCGCGACCGCGGACGGATTGTAGTGGTTGGCGCGGTCGGTCTGGGCGTGTCTCGCGAGAACGTTTACAACAAGGAACTCTCCATTACCCTGTCGCGCTCCTATGGTCCGGGCCGCTATGACCCTTCTTACGAAGAGGATGGCATTGATTATCCTATCGGCTATGTACGTTGGACGGAGCGGCGCAACATGGAAGCATTCTTACAGTTGCTCGCCGCCGGCAAACTCAAACTTGATGCCTTGGTCGCGCGGCGATTTCCAGTGGAGCAGGGTGGCGATGCTTATGCCGAGTTGCGGCGCGGCGGTGCCTACACAGTCCTGATTCAATACCCCGCCTCGAGTGAGAGCGTTGCGCGGACCGAAATTCCAGTCCACCAGACCAGATCCAGGATCGAGGGCCAGCTCAGAGTGGGATGTATTGGTGCGGGCAGTTTTGCCCGGAACATCATTTTTCCACGACTGCAAAAGAATCAAGGTGTGACGCTGGGCTCGGTTGCGACCGCTTCCGGTGTGGCTGCGGAATCGGCACGCAAATCATTCGGATTTGCGAATGCCCAGACACCCGCACAGCTGTTGCAGGCCCCGGATCTCGATGCGGTGTTCATTGCGTCCCATCACTCGAGCCATGCCGGCTATGTTGTGGACTCACTCGCCAATAACAAACAGGTGTTCGTGGAAAAGCCGTTGGCAATTAATCGCGAGGAGCTCGACGCCATCCAGAACACGTACGAAGCTCAACGGCAACAAGGCCGTTCTCCGTTTGTTATGGTTGGCTTTAATCGGCGCTTCGCGCCTTTGACGAAGCAATTGCGTGACTTCTTCGCAGGACGACGCGAGCCCATGGTCGTCCATGCCAGAATCAACGCTGGGTATATTGCTCCTCAAAGCTGGATCCAGCATGCAGATCAAGGTGGCCGCATCATCGGAGAGATGTGCCACTTCGTGGACTGGGCCCGTTCCGTAATCGGTTCTCCTATCGAAAAGGTCAGCGCCCAGGCAATACCGGACAGCCACCGCTATAACCGCGATAATGTTGCAGCCACGCTCACCTTTGCGGATGGGTCGATCGCTAATCTTCTTTATCTGGCCAACGGCGACAGTTCGGTTGCCAAGGAGCACTTCGAAGTGTTCTGCGAAGGCCGCATCGCTCGGCTGAACGATTTTGAAACCTTGGAATTGGCCCGCAATGGCAAGACATCCGTTCGGAAAGCAAAGCGCGACAAAGGTCATGATCAGGAGCTCGACCTCACGATCGCGGCCATGCGTGACGGAACGGAGTCGCCGATTGGGTTTACAGAATTGCTCGAAGTCACCGACGCCACGTTTGCGATTGTCGAAGCCATTAGTACAGGGCAACAGGTTGAAACCAGACGAACTCGGTCCCTGCAATCTGAGAGCTCAACTCCGCTGGTTCCCGAGTGTGCCGCCTCGGTCTGAGAAGTCCATAACGTAGTCCTTTCATTCGCCATGACAGCTGTTCAAAACCTTACACAAGCTGGGCGCCGCATATTTCCGGGCGCCGCAACACCAAACCGCGCAGTGAAGAAGAAAATTCTGGTGCTTTTTGGTACGCGGCCGGAGGTCATCAAGCTGGCCCCGGTCATTCATGAATTGCAGAAATGGCCCGACTCGTTCCAGGTGATAAATGTTGCATCAGGGCAGCATTCGGACTTGTTGTATCCGTTCGTCGAGATGTTTGGCATCCGAGTGGATGATGATCTGCGAATCATGCAGTCGGCGCAGACCCCTTCTCAGGTTTGCGCGCGCGTCCTGATGCTGGTGGATGCGCTCCTGGAGCAACACCAACCGGACATGATCCTGGTGCAAGGTGACACCAGCACTACGCTGGGTGGCGCGCTAGCCGGCTTTTACCGGGGGATTCCCGTGGGTCATGTGGAGGCAGGCCTGCGCTCGGGAGACATTAACAACCCTTATCCGGAAGAAATGAATCGCCGATTGGTCAGCCAGGTCGCAACGTTGCATTTTGCAGCGACGCAGGGAAATCAAGCGACTCTTCTGGGCGAAGGAGTGCCCGCGGATTCAATTGTTGTAACCGGCAATCCGGTGGTGGATGCGCTCCACACAATTCTCAAACGGGGGCTGAGTGCACATGCCGAGCAGTTGCTGAATACAACCGCCGGCAAGAAACGGCTGGTAGTCACGCTCCACCGCCGTGAGTCTTTTGGCGAGCGCATTGCCGACAACCTGCGGTCTCTTCGCCGATTTGCCGAAGCTCATGAGGATATTGCCGTAATCTTCCCCGTCCATCCCAACCCCGAAGTGCGCACTGTAGCGGATGAGGTATTACGGGACTGCAACCGAGTTTTCCTGGTAGCACCGCTCAACTACCAGGACTTTATCTCCGTGATGTCGAATAGCTGGCTCATCGTTTCTGACTCCGGGGGAATTCAAGAAGAAGCACCCAGCTTGGGCATACCTTTGTTGATCGTGCGTGACAACACAGAACGCACTGAAGTATTGCGCACTGGCCTGGCTCGCCTGGTACCAGGTGGGGCTGAGAGGCTGAGCGCGGCCCTGGAAGAGACCTACCGAAACGGAGCCAACGGAAACCGAGGCCGTCAGGTAGAGAATCCATTCGGAAATGGAGACAGTGGGGTGAGGATCGTCAGGGCGATCGCGAAGTCACTTGGTGTCGCCCTTAAAAATACGGTTGCTGCAGGTAAATCTGAATGACCAATAGCAGTTCTCAGCAGAGACGGCATCTCCTCACAATTGGCCTGGATGACTACTTTCATTCCGGGGCATTAAAGGGCGTGGTGCAGCAAGAGCGCTGGTATCGTTTCGAGACCCGCATCGAGCAAAATACACTGAACACCCTCTCCTTGCTCGACCAGGTGGGGGCCAAAGCTACCTTCTTTGTGATGGGATGGATCGCCGATACCCAACCAGACCTGGTTAAGGAAGTGGTGAACCGTGGGCACGAGGTTGCCAATCTTGGCTACTACCATCGAACCATCCATGAGATGACACGGCAGGAGTTTGAGGATGATCTGTCGCGCTCAGAAGAAGCTTTAATTCGTGCCACTGGCAGCTCAGTCCTCGGATATCGCCTGGCACGCCCTCTGTTCAAACCAAGCGACCTGTGGGTACTGGATGTGCTCGCTCAGCGTGGTTATGTCTATGACTCGAGCATCATGCCCATGTTTCGGTCTTTCAAAGACCAGCCATGGCGTCGCTTCGCGCATCGCCATCAGGCGGGTACAAACCAGATATGGGAGTTTCCGTTCTCCACCTGGAACTACATGGGTTACATGGTGCCGATTGCTGGTGGAAACTACTTTCGGCAACTGCCGCATAGCTGGGTTAAAAGCAAGGTAGAGTATTGGGATCGCAGTTACAGCTCACCTTTCGTGCTCTATTTTCATGTGTGGGACCTCGATCCTGATCAGCCTAAAATACATTCGGCGCCCACTCTGGCAAAAATTCGCGCGTACCGAAATCTCGGCAAGATGCGCAGCATCCTGGAAGAATATCTCTCCACCTACAGATTTGGAAGTATCGCTGAGCATTTGGGAATTAATCCGCAGGATGGCCAGGGAATCGCGTGTGTAGAAAACTCAGTACCCGGGTCATCAAGCGATCGTCAAGTCCATGTGCCAGATCTGCAATCAACAGCGGCGCCGAAGAAGCCAGTCACGATCGTGGTGCCCTGTTTCAACGAAAAGCCCACGCTTCCTTATCTTGCTAACACCCTTGGCAGTGTACGTAAGAGTCTCGGGCAGGAATACCAGCTGAACTTTATTCTGGTTGACGATGGAAGCACCGACGAGACCTGGACCGTGATGCAGCGGATCTTTGGTGGCTGGACTGACTGCACACTCGTTCGACAAGAGCGCAATCTTGGCGTGGCCGGTGCAATTCTCAATGGTATTCGTCACGCCAAAACTGAAATCGTGTGCTCAATTGACTGTGATTGCACCTACGATCCTCACGATTTACGCCACCTCATCCCTTTACTAACGGACGAAGTGGACCTGGTTACCGGGTCTCCATATCACAGCCGCGGCCACGTCTTAAATGTGCCAGGATGGCGTCTACTGCTCTCCAAAACCGCGTCTCATCTTTACCGGCTGGTGCTGCGCCAGAATATTGCCACCTACACCAGTTCTTTCCGGGTGTACCGAAAAAGTGCAGTTGCCAACCTGAAACTGAGGGAAACCGGTTTCCTTGGGGTGGCGGAAATGCTTGGAGTGCTTGATCTTCGAGGCTCCAAAATCGTGGAATGTCCGACTACTTTGGAGGTGCGATTGCTCGGTCATTCCAAGATGAAAGTGGCAATCACGGTTATGGGACATCTTAGGGTACTTGGACGTCTCATGTGGGCCAGATTGTCCTCCCCTCGCTCCAGGCCCTCCAACTGGGAAAAAGCCATAGTAACCAGCACTTCAAAAGCTCCCGATCCAAATCTCTAGGTAGGAAGGAACAACCAGGATGGGATTAGCACATGCATTGGAACGCGTCGTCCTGCCGTCTGACCAGGATGCCTCAGGCCGAACGCTAGGTCAGGAAGAAATCGAAGCCCTAGTCGAGGTGATCCGTAGTGGGACCTTGACCAGCACCAAGGGCACTTGGGTCAGAACTTTGGAGGAGCGCTTTGCCGCACTTCTGGGAGTTAAGCACGTCTACGCATGCGCCTCCGGCACCGCCGCGGTCCATACCGCGATTGCGGCGCTAGACCCCAACCCCGGCGACGAGGTCATTACCAGTCCGATCACCGACATGGGTGCGCTCTCCCCCATTCTTTACCAGGGAGGCATCCCGGTCTTTGCGGAAGTTGATCCTCGTACTTGCAACGTTACGGCTGCGAGTATTAGCCGCTGCATAAGTAATCGCACACGCGCGATTGTGGTCACCCACCTGTTTGGGAACCCTTGTGAAATGGGCGAGATCATGGAGTTGGCGGAGCGCCACAAGCTGCCAGTGATCGAGGACTGCGCGCAAGCTTTCCAGGCGCAGCACAACGGTCGTGCTGTGGGCTCGTTCGGTGCTGTTGGTTGTTTTAGCCTGCAGCAAGGCAAGCACATCACGACCGGCGAGGGCGGCCTGGTATGTACCAATAATGACGCTTTGGCTCGGCGCATGTTCCTTTTTATTAATAAGGCGTGGGGCTACGGTGATCCTCAGCCCGACCACTACTTCCTGGCATTGAACTATCGCATGAGCGAACTGCAAGGCGCGGTCGCTGTGGCGCAGTTGCCCAAACTTGTGGGAGTGGCCAATAAGCGGATGGCAGCTGCTTCCAAACTAAGCGACAAACTGCGGGGCCTGTCTGGAATCGAGGTACCTTGGGTCCACCCGGCGAGTGTTCACACCTATTGGAAGTACTGCTTGCGAGTGGACGACCGTGTAATACCTGACGGTGCGGTAGGGTTAGGAAAGAGTCTCAAGGCAAAAGGAATTTCTTCCAGCCCGCGTTACATTCAAAAGCCGGCATTCATGTGCGAGGTATTTCAACAACGGCGAACCTTTGGGGTCAGCCAGTTCCCGTTTTCGCTCGCCCGCCCCGAGGCCGTGGATTACGACCCTGCGCACTTTCCTCAAACCTTTGAAGCTTTGCGCAGCCTGTTGGTTTTACCCTGGAACGAAAACTACACAGACGAACACGTTGACTACATTGCAGGGAGCATTCATGACTCAGTTGCAGAATTACGCGGCCGGTAACGGCTCGGAAAAACTAAAGATCGGGCTGGTGGGCTCGGGCTACGTTGGGCAAGCCTACGCTCAAGCTTTTGCCGGTTACAGCAGAGCGTCCCTCGTCGCCGTTGCCGACCTGCGGCCCGAGGCCGCGCGCGACATGGCGGAAGGACTGAAATGCGCCAGCTTCGACTCCTACGAAAGCATGGCGGAAGCGGTTGACCTGGACGCCGTGATCGTCTGCACTCCACCGGTCACCCATCCCGAGATATCCACCTACTTCCTTACGCGCGGCGTTCATGTTCTTTGTGAAAAGCCCCTGAGCATTGACGTCGAAAGCGCCAGAAGCATGATGGAAACCGCGCGGTCGGCGGGCACACAACTGATTATGGCCTCCAAATTTCGTCATGTGGATGACGTAGTCCGCGCGAAAAGTTTGGTCACCTCCGGAATTATCGGCGATGTGGTGTTATTCGAAAATAGCTTTACCTCGCAAGTGGACATGTCATCTCGCTGGAATTCCATGCCGCAGATCAGCGGCGGGGGAGTGCTGATTGATAACGGCACGCACTCCGTGGACATGATGCGGTACTTTTTAGGACCTCTCGCCGAGGTGCATGCCTTGGAAGGGAAGAGGACTCAGGGTCTTCCGGTTGAGGACACGGTCCACATCCTGGCACGGAGTGTAAGCGGAGTAGTCGCTACTAGTGACCTCTCTTGGACCATTAATAAGGAGCGGGAGAGCTACATCGACATTTACGGCTCCCAGGGCATGGTCTCGGTGGGATGGCGAGAGTCAAAATACCGTCACTTTGCCTCTCCCAATTGGCTTAAGTTCGGTTCTGGTTACAGCAAATCACAGGCGTTCCGCAATCAGGTGGATAACTTTGTCCTGACCCTTCGAGGCGAGGTCCCTTCCGCCATCACCGTCCAGGATAGCTTGGCGTCAGTGCAGGTTATTGCCGCTGCCTACACCGCTCTGCATCGTCGCCAGTGGACCCCGGTCTTGACGGATGATTTCGCTGAGGAGTTGGTGGGAGTTAAGGGAGCTGCGCTGTGAATCCTTCTGTAGTAGCCGCTGGTGAGAAGGTATTTCTCCATCCCACCGCAATCGTTGAAGAAGGCGTGGAGATTGGTGCGGGAACTCGAGTGTGGGATAACGTCCACATTCGCCCCCCGGCTCATATTGGCGAGCAGTGCATTGTCGGTGAAAAAACCTACATTGCCGGGTACACACGCATTGGTAATCGCGTCAAAATTAATGCTTTTGTGTACGTGTGTGCCGGGGTGACGATAGAAGACGGCGTCATGATCAGCGCCCGGACCGTATTCACCAATGATCGTTTCCCTCGTGCGACTACATCTGACTTATCCAGGCTGCGACCTTCCGAACCTGATGAGCACACCCGGCCGACTCTGGTCCGGGAAGGTGCAACCATCGGTGCAGGCTGCGTTATTGGGAATGATCTCTCAATTGGCCGTTTTGCCATGGTAGGAATGGGCTCGCTGGTCACTAAGTCAGTCCGCGATTTCTATTTAGTGGTGGGACACCCGGCAAGACCGGTTGGGTTGGTCTGCAGGTGCGGCAATCCTCTGGTTCGGTTTGGAAATACCTTGCCTACCGATATTGCAGAGATGCGCTGTTCCGAATGCAGTTTGGAATATGCCTTGGTGGATGGTGTGGTGATTGAGCGGACTCCACCGACTGATTACGCTCGACTCTAAAAGCCATGAAGACACATCGCTGGTGCGTAGTGGGCGGCGGGATCCTGGGCATGACTCTGGCCCTTCGCCTCGCGCAGCAGGGCAAATCGGTGACGTTGATGGAATCCGCCCCCAGCCTGGGTGGATTAGCCAGTGCGTGGAACTTAGGAGATGTAACTTGGGATCGGCACTACCACGTTACGCTCGGCTCGGACAGCTACACCCGGTCCTTACTCCGCGAGCTCGGACTCGAACATGAAATGCAATGGAAGCAGACTCGCACCGGCTTCTATGTCGATTCCAACCTGTATTCCATGTCGAACACGCTGGAGTTTTTGCAGTTCCCTCCGCTCAGGTTCATTGACAAGCTCCGGCTTGGCGCGAACATTCTCTATGCTTCCAAAGTAAAGAATTGGAAAAAGTTGGAGAAGATTTCTGCTATTGAGTGGCTGCAGCGTTGGTCCGGCCGTAAGACCGTCGAGGCCATCTGGGCCCCCTTGCTTCGCGCGAAATTGGGGGAGAACTACAAGGAAGCGTCTGCGGCATTTATCTGGGCCACAATCGCTCGCATGTATGCCGCTCGGCAATCGGGCATGAAGAAGGAAATGTTCGGCTATGTGCCGGGAGGATATGCGCGGATCCTGGATCGCTTTGCCGAAGCCCTGTTGCACGCCGGAGTACATATCCAGTTGAGCCAGTCGGTTCGGCAAATTGAGGCGATCCCCGGAGGCCAGCTAAGAGTCGAGCGATCGGGCGGGGAAGAGGAGTTCTTTGACCAGGTTGTCATTACGACCCCAGGTCCCATCATCGCGAGGCTTTGTCCCGATCTTACTCAACACGAGAAGGACCTTCTTCGCGGGATCAAATATCAGGGCGTAATCTGCGCTTCACTTCTCTTGAAGAAGCCACTCGCTAACTTCTATGTGACCAATATCGTCGAACCTTGGGTCCCCTTTACCGCCGTCATTGAGATGTCAGCGCTGGTTGATCGCAAACATTTCGCCGGCAATGCGCTTGTATATCTTCCCAAATACGTACCTTCTGACAGTCCGGATTTCGACCTTACGGATGACGCTTTGCAAACCAGATTTCTGCAGGCCCTGGAACGCATGTATCCTGACTTCGACCGGCGTGATCTGCTTTGCTTCCGGGTCTCGCGAGTGCGCCACGTGCTCGCTATTCCGACCATTAACTATTCGGAGCGTCTACCTCCCACTGCTACATCGGTTCCAGGCCTGCATGCGATTAATTCGTCTCACATTTTGAACGGTACCTTGAACGTAAACGAAACCTTGCAGTTGGCGGAGAAAGCCTCTGAATGCTTGCTCTCGCTTTCTTCAAGCCGAACTCACACAAAGAATGGTGTCAATTATGAAGCAGTACAAGCCCTTAGCCAGCCTCTCGCTGGATCTAGACAATAAGTGGTCTTACATGAAGACCCATGGAGACCCTGGCTGGGAGGGCTTTCCCTCGTATCTGGATAAATTGAGCCCGCGGGTGCTGAATTTCCTCGCGAGCCGGCAGTTGAAGATCACCGTCTTCGTTGTGGGCCAAGATGCGGCCTTAGAGCGTAATCATGAGGCGCTGAAATCCATTGCTGCCGCCGGCCACGAGATCGGGAATCATTCTTTTTCGCACGAACCGTGGATGCATCACTTCCCCGAAGCCTCGATTGACGAGGAAATTTCCCGGACCGCAGACAGCGTGGAGTGGATAACTGGAAAAAGACCAATTGGGTTTCGCGGCCCGGGTTTCAGTAATTCGCCCGCCATGATGCAGGTACTCGCGAGTCGAGGGTATCTCTACGATGCCTCTACTCTACCCACGTTCTTAGGACCTCTGGCGCGTGCCTATTACTTCAAGACGACCACGCTTAATAAGAAAGCGGCACAGGAACGAAAGGAACTGTTTGGGTCCTTTAGCGATGTTTTCCGGCCTATAAAAGCGCATTGCTGGGGCAAGGAAAAGAACATTGTGGAGATTCCGGTCACCACAATGCCGCTGCTGAGGACGCCAATTCATGCCAGCTATATTTTGTATTTGAGTCAGTTATCAAAGACGCTGGCTTTCGGCTACTTCCGTGCTGCCTTGGAACTGTGCAGATTGACGGGCACGTCGCCTTCGCTGCTACTGCATCCGCTGGACTTCCTGGGCAGCGATGATGCAATCGGATTGTCCTATTTTCCCGGTATGCAGATTGAGAGCGGCCGAAAGATGGAGATGCTCGAGAAAATTCTCGACCTGTACTGCCAAATGTTTTCGGTAGTCAGTCTTCAGGAGCACGCATATCTGGTTGCCAGACAGACGGGGGCGTTTTTGGTCAGCCCAGCGCCAGAAAAGATTCAGGAACCGCCTCATTCAACATCGGTTGCCATGGCGGCACAAGAAGCGGACCGGTAATCGCCGTTTACGACAATAGATATGGGTCAGTCACACTGCCAATGAATTTCAGACAGCAACCACCGGTAGCAATTCTCGGCACGGGCATCGGAGGGCTGACGGCCGCCCGCGAGCTGCGCCGGTCAGGCATTCCGGTTGAGTTGTATGAAGCCGGGCCCCATGTAGGCGGATTGGCGACCAGCTTCACTGATGATGAAGGATTTACTTACGATTTGGGCGCGCATTTTATAACTAACCGTCTGGCTAAGGAAGTCGGCATCGCTGAGCACTGCCGTGATGTGCGCTACTACGGTGAGAGCGTATTGATAAAGGGTCGTACTTACACTTATCCGTTGGGGTTGATGACGGCGCCGCGCTACCTGACTAGCGCTCTTATCAGTCATATTTCCCCAGGTCCACGAAAGTCGAACACCGCCGCTGATTGGTTTCGGAGAATGTACGGCAAGGCATTGGCGGATGAAATCGCTATCCCTTTACTGGAAGAATGGTCAGGTGCTCCAGCCTCGGATTTGGCCGCGTCCGTCGGAGACAAGATTCCGGTCGGGATCCTACGCGTTCTTTTGCTAAGGGCGGCGAGCAGGATCATGAATAAAGCCGTGGCCATCGGATACGGGCGAGAGCTACCGGAAAGCATCCGTGTATGGCATGTGTATCCCGAACTTGGCCTCAAGATGATCTCTGAGCGGATGGCATCGGAGCTGTCATCTCACATTCATCTGAACACCCCAGTAGAAGCCATTGTGGTGAAGGAGAATCGAACCGTTGCCGTTCGCGTTAAAGGGCGGGAACAGGAAGTTTCAGCGGTCATTAGTACTATCCCGTGCAGTGCGCTCCCCAAACTTTTGCAGGGCACTCGCGCACTCGACTATCTATCTCAATTTAAGTTTCGTCCCATGGTCTTTGTGATGATGAGATTTCTCGGACGAAATCTTCTGAAGGATGCTGTGCTGTGGACTCCCGAGCAGCAATTCCCGTTCTTTCGGCTTACGGAGACCCCTATCTCCATGCCCTGGCTAGCGCCCGCGGGAAAGACTCTGGTCACTGTAGATCTTGGTTGCGAAGTTGGCGATCAGATCTGGTCAATGACCGAGGACCAGGCCGGCGAATTCTGCCTGGAGTCCCTTACACCCATAATCAAGGACGCGCGCCAACGTTACTTGGGTTGTCGGACCCTGAGAACACCGATTGCATACCCTGTTTTCTTGAGCGAGTACGAAGAAGCTCGCAAACAGTTTCAGCAATGTACGGGAATCGAATTTCTATACAGCATCGGTCGCAATGGTGAGTTCGAACACCTGTTGACCGAAGATGTCTACTGGCGCACCCTGCGTAAGTTACCCCAGATTATGACTGACTTACGAAATAGACCAGTAGACGCAAGGGTGGACCAGTCGTCGGTAGCAGCAAGCTAAGAGCCATGTTTCCTGTGTCCAACTCGACGCGTAGTCTAAAACAGTACGCAGCAGAGAGCGTCTCATGTCACATCACTCTGCCGCGAGTCTGCACATTGCTGATCGCGTTGTTAGCAGCCCCAGCGTTGCAAGCTGAAGCTGGAACTACGATTCCGGTGTCTCATGTAGATCAGCCTTGCTCGGTTATTCTTGAACGAAGTGCATCGTTGGGCACGTCCTCTGTTCCGGCTGGCGTTGGTATCATGCCAAGCAGGTATGAGGATTTGTCGCAGGCCAACGAAGGGTTTAAAAAAACTGGTACACCGCTGGTTGCTTTCGACGGACGGCAGTATACCCCCGCAGGATTTACCGATGATCTGGGAATTTATTATTTCATTCCTGCGCTCTCGCGTTCTCTGCACATAACTCTGGCTCAAGCGATTCGAACTTTTTTTCTGTTCACCTTAATTATTGCCGGAGCGGTTGGGGGAGTTGGACTGCTGATAAGTCTTCAGAGTTGGGGCGGCAAACTTGTTGCGATGTTTGCCTTATTGCTCCTACTTTCTTTCGCTTATCACGTTGGCGACGTCTACATCTTTGAATGTGCTGTACCGTTATTGTTGGTGCCTTGGGCCTTGCTGCTCATCAGAAAGCAGTCTTCTGTTACCTGGTTCGTGACATGGTTTGTCTTGGCCGGCCTGCTCTGCGGCACGGCCTCGCTGATTAGAAGCAATGCGGCGTTGCCAACTGTCATGTTCCTTTCATGCATACTTCTTTTTTGGCCTCAGGGTCGCATCTCAAGACGGTTAGTTGTGTTGGCAATCTTTCTTGTTGCCGTGACAATTCCGCGAGAACTATTTCTTACCTTAAAGTCATCCCGCGATTCCTTTTTGATGACTGCTCAAGCAGAGCGGACAAGCGACTTTGACCGGCACACGTTTTGGCACCTGGCTTACATCGGTCTCGGCTATGTAAGCAGTCCATATCTTCCAGCTGGTACTTGCGATGAGGTCGGCAAAGCAAAAGTACGGTCCATCGCGCCCCAGGCGGCCTACTTGAGTGCCGGCTACGATCAGGCGCTGCGGTCCGAAGTATTTCGTATTGTGCGTCAACACCCGGGATGGGTACTTGCCAGTTTGATGGCGAAGACCGGGGTAGTCGTCCTGGTGATTTTTGGCTTTGCGAATTTCGGACTGCTGACTGCTGTCCTTTATCCAAAAGGGAGAGCAGTCGAGATCGCATTCTGGAGTGCGCTGTCCGTGGCCGCCGTACCACTGATTGTTGTGCAACCCGCACGGCAATACCTATTGGGATTGGCGTCGATGGCGACTTTATATGGCGTGTTTAGCATAGACCAGGCTTTTAGCGTCCGCGCACTCGCCCGTCTTCGTCCCCGTAGTTTAAGAGACCACGAGCCCACGCGTTCGGCGTCGGAGCACGCTGATGCTAGGGCAGAGGTTCAGCAAAAACACGAATCGTTAGTCACGATGAGGTGAGCAGTCCCTCAACTATTAATGTCTACTGCGATTATCACCGTTGATCGAGAGATAAAGGCCAGAGAAGGCACCGCAGTGTCGTGCCTCGCCCGCGCAGGGGAATTCGTGCGCGCTCATGGCGTGGCGATCGCCGCAATCAGCTTCGGCGTGCTGGTGCCGTGCTTTTGGCATCCCAGAATTGAAGCTGGAGATCTGGGCAGCCATGCTTACAACGCTTGGCTGGCACTTCTCATCAAGTCAGGCAACGCGCCTGGTCTTTTGCTGACCCAACAGTGGACCAACGTACTTTTCGACAGTGTTTTGACCTGGCTTTCTGCGGTGGTGGGCTTTTCGGCTGCTCAGCGGATCGCGGTGGGAGCTTCCGTTCTTATTTTCTTTTGGGGCGCCTTCGCAACTGTTTGCGCCATCACTCGACGCGTACCGTGGTTCATTACTCCCGCCATTGCAGTATTTGCGTATGGGGCGGTGTTCCACCAAGGGCTGTTCAATTACTACCTTGCGCTTGGCTTATCATTCTTTGCACTCGCGATTTTGTGGCGGGCTACGACTTGGGACTACGCCGCGGCCGGAACATTGCTCGCCTTGGCATGGCTGGCACAGCCATTGCCTGTGATTTGGACGCTTTCTGCCTGGCTATATACGCTTATCTATAGGGGCATAGCGCTCAAACATCGAGCCATCCCGTTCTTGGCGGGAATCGCAGTTCTTCTAGGCTTACGAGAGGCCGTCGTACGTCTCTTCCAGTCGCACTGGACCGTCCGCCAGATTCTGCTTGCAACCGGTATTGATCAGGTGCGTCTTTTCGGGAAGCCTTATCGCGTTGTATTTGTCGCCTTCCTCCTGATAGCCGGAGTATTGTTCGTTCGGCTTGTCCGCGCCCAAGGATATCGCGAATCTTTACTTGGTTTGCCATTTCAAATGTACGTTCTCTGCGCAGTCGGCGCTTTTCTATTGCCGAGAGAGATCTGGCTCCCTTCATACAATGCCGACTACGGGGACGTCACTGAAAGGTTTTCGCTGATAGCGGCGATTATGGGCTGTGCGTTGCTAGCTCAAGTGAAGCCGGCGCGCTGGCACGCGGGGGGACTTATCGCGGTCGCCGCGGTTTTCTTTGGCCTGGCATATAGAGACACGGGCGCAATGAACCGGTTGGAATCCAATGTTGAGGCAACCGTCCGCCAACTGCCGGCGGGAGAAAGAGTGATTGGGAAGTTCTACTATCCCGCGGTGGAAGGGACCGATATCAGCATGATCTTGGATCGTGCTTGCATCGGACATTGTTTCAGTTTTGGCAACTATGAGCCGTCAACCAAGCAGTTTCGAGTGCGTGCGTTACCGCAGAACAGCATGGTTGCCTGGGAGCAGAAGGAGCCGTTGCCGTCGCAGTATTTTCGGGCAGTGCAGGGAAGGCCTCTTTATGAAGTCTCTCGCTGCCGCACCAACTCTGATGAAGTTTGCCAACGCTCTATGAACGGAGAACAAGAAACACCAGTGCAGTCACCGGACCACAGAAACCAATGAACAGTAAATGGTTCCATACCAGTATCCCAATTCCAACACTCACAAACTCGCTCACGCCGAGGGATTTCCTGGAACAACCATGAACGTTTGGATAGATTTAGACAATTCGCCGCACGTGCAATTCTTCGCTCCCATCATTCGTAAGCTGGAGCGCGAAGGCATACCGCACTTTATTACCGTCCGCTCATTCTCACAGACAGAAGAGCTGGCCCGTTGGTATGGGCTCGATTTTGTAACCATCGGCAAGCATCGTACGCCACGTCATTTTGTGACTCGAGTGGGCGCAACCGCGGAAAGGGCGGGGCAGTTGGCCAGGTATGTACAAAAGCAGAAGCCCACGGTTGCAATTAGTCACGGTTCACGGGCAATGGCGCTGGCTGCATATCTTCTTCGCATTCCCACCATGACGCTCTATGACTATGAGTTTGTCTCATGCCGCTTCTTTAACATGGTCTCTACCCGCGTCCTGGTACCACAGCAGATTCCGGTGCAGCGTCTCCAAAAGCAGGGTCTGAAGCTGAACAAATTGGTGACCTATCCTGGGTTTAAAGAGGAAGTGTACATTTACGACTTCAAGCCAGACCCTAACATCCTTACCCAGTTACAGCTCGATCCAAAACGAATTATTGTGACCCTCCGTCCTCCTTCTACGTGGGCGCATTATCAGGATCCGAAGTCGGAGAAGTTACTTCATACTCTGATGCAGCGATTGCAACAGCAGAACGACATCCAGGTTGTCACGCTTACCCGCACTGAGGAACAAGCGATAGCGTTGCGCAAACAATACGGCCCGCTTTCGGATCGCTTCCGCATTTCGAGCGAAGCGGTCGATGGGTTGAGTTTAATGTGGCATTCGGACGCGATCTTCAGTGGCGGCGGCACCATGGTACGTGAAGCCGCTCTGCTAGGACTTAACGCCTATAGCATCTTTGCCGGAAAACTGGGAGCGGCTGACGAGGCTTTGACCCGGATGGGCCTGCTAAAAATGATTCACCAGCAGGAAGAAATTGAGAAGTTGCAGTTCCGCAAAGCTCCGGAGCGGAAAACTCCCTCGACTGCTACCTCTCTGACCAGAGAATGTGTATCGCTTGAGATCGAACGCTTCATCCGTGAATACTCGGGGCTCGAAATTCCTGCTCGGGTGAATCTAGAACAACCTACAGTTTCTTCTACTTTATCGATCGAGGAATAAGACAGGTTCGCATGCATATTCTTCATGTTGTTGGGGCTAGACCGAACTTTATGAAAGCGGCGCCGGTTCTTCGCGCATTGGCAGCGCGGAGCGGAGTTAAGCAGACCCTGGTGCATACCGGCCAGCACTATGATGCCAATATGTCGGATGTCTTCTTTCAGCAACTAAATATCCCTGCCCCAGATGTGAATCTGGCAGTTGGATCGGGCAGTCATGCTCGGCAGACGGCTGAGATCATGAGCCGCTTTGAAGACGTGGTTCTGGAACGTAAACCGGACATTGTGTTGGTCTATGGGGACGTCAATTCCACTGTGGCAGCCACGTTAGTCTGCTCCAAGTTGCTCATCCCGTTAGGCCACGTAGAGGCTGGCCTGCGTTCTTTCGATCGCACCATGCCGGAGGAAATCAATCGTCTGGTCACCGACCAGCTTGCCGACCTCTTATTTACTCCCTCGGAAGACGCCGACACTAATCTGCTCCATGAAGGTATCTCTCCGGACAAAATTTACCGTGTGGGAAACGTTATGATCGATTCCCTCATCCATCTCCTGCCGGCAGCAGCTCGGCATGGGAAGAATGGGTATCCTGACCGTTATGCATTGGTTACCCTGCACCGGCCTTCGAATGTAGACGATTCCCATGTTCTCAAACAGATACTGCAGTCGCTGCTGGCGGTTAACGACGAGTTCGCAATTGTTTTCCCTGTTCACCCGCGCACCCGACAGCGCATAAGTGAGTTCGGGCTGAATGTTGACCAGCTGCGGCTCCTCGATCCTTTGCCCTATATTCAGTTTCTGGCCTTGCAACAGCATGCGTCGGTCGTGATCACGGACTCGGGAGGCATACAGGAGGAGACCACTTATTTGCAGGTGCCCTGCCTGACTCTCCGAAATAACACTGAGCGGCCGGTTACGGTGACATTAGGAACAAACGTGCTTATAGGTCACGATATGTCGAAGCTTCGCGCCGAACTTTCAAAGATTGTTGATGGCAGAGCAAAGCAAGGGTCCGTACCGCCGCTATGGGATGGCCGGGCCAGCGAACGGATTGCGGATATCCTTCTTAAAAATCAACGACCTGCAGTAGAATTAGAGAAGTCAATTCGTGTTATGCAATAAGGGACAAGCACCCAAGGAAAGTATATGTATCAACCATTTAGCAAGTTAATTGAAGGTAAGAACGACGAGTTGCTGCGGCCGTCGCCGTCGGATGTAGAAATTTCCGCCAGGATGGAACGAGAGGACTTTTCTGGCCGGCAATCGGAACCTACGATTGTCGAATATTGGCAGATGCTGTACCGGCGTCGCCGCACCATCATGGCCTGCACCCTGGGTCTGATCGGTTTGGCTGCCCTTGTTTCATTTACCATGACCCCTCGTTACAAGGTCGAAAGTCGCATTTCAGTCGGTAAAGAGAACCAAAGCATGCTCGGGTTCAAGGATGAAGGCTCCGCTCCGATTGATGAAGTCGAGTACAACATGCAGTTGGACGCCCAGGTGAAAATCCTCACCAGCGACACAATCGTCCTTCAGACCCTGCGACAGCTACACCTAATCGGGCCCGGCAACGCTCCTGCCCCGCGGGAGACTGGCGAATTGGTGTCATCCCCCATCATTCCTCCTAGCAAGGAGGATATGACCTTGCTTTCAGATTATGAGGACCGGCTTGAGGTTTCGCGTGTTCCCCACACACCGATTATTGAGATCAAGTTCACTGGTCCGGATCCGAAGCTTGCGGAACAATTTGTGAACGAGTTGGTGCGTACCTATATCGAGCAAAACTTCAAGACCCGGTACGAGTCCACACAGCTGGTTTCCGGCTGGTTGTCGAAGCAACTGGAAGGCTTGCAGTCCAAGATTGAAACTTCCCAGGCCGCACTTGCCAGCTTTCAAAAGCAATACGGCATCCTGGGAGTGGACGATAAGCAAAACATCATTACTCAAAAGCTTGACGATCTGAACCGCAACCTGACCAGCGCTGAGTCAGACCGGATACAAAAAGAAGCAATGTACCAGGCGACACTTGCTGGTGATCCTGAGCTAATACCCGGAGTTGCGGACAATCCGGTGATCAAACAACTCAAAGACCAGCAGGCCCTGATCGCCAGCAGTTATGCACGTGCCACCGCTCAGATGGGTCCAGCTCATCCGCAGGTAATCGAGCTCAAGAGTCAGCTTGATCAGATTGACTCGGCCTTGGGAGCTGAGTTTAAGAAGATCGCGGGGCGTCATCACAACGATTACTTGATGGCACTCCATCGCGAGCAGATGCTGCTTGGGGCATTGAACCAACAGAAGCAGGCTGCTAACCAGCTTAATGAGCGTTCCATCCAATATCAGATTTTGAAGCACGAGGTTGAATCCACTCAACAGCTGTACGACGGACTCTCGCAGAAGTTGAAAGAGGCAGGAGTTTCGGCAGGGCTCAGGTCTGGCAACATTCGCATAGTTGATTATGCGCGGGCGCCGTTCTCTCCCTCGGTACCCAACATTCCCCTCAACTTGGCGCTTGGCCTTATATTGGGATTTGTGGGCGGCGGCACGCTGGTTTTTGTCCAGGAGCGGCTGGATAGCCGCCTTCGCTCCCCACGCCAAGTGGAGACCATCGCCGAGTTGCCATTGATCGGAATTGTCCCGCAGATTCCGGCAGCCACCAACGGCAAGGATGCCGGGAATGGTAACGGGAAACGCAGGCTGGGCGAGAGCCGGGACGCCTCGGCTGTGATCACTCACGCTCAGCCCAACGTCGAACTGATGGAGAGTTATCGCGCCCTGCGGACATCCTTATTAATGTCCCCCCAGGGGCCGCCGAAGGTCATCATGGTCACGTCCGCCCTCCCCTTCGAAGGAAAGACAACCACAAGCATCAATTCAGCTGTCGTGCTCGCCCAAAAAGGCGGCCGCGTATTGCTGATAGACGCAGATTTGCGCGCCCCCCGTATTCACAAAGTGCTCGGATTGTCCTCGGAATATGGTCTGAGCACTCTGCTCAATGAAGCTAATCAGATTAGTGATCGCGACGCAATTGTGCAGTTTTCTCGCGTTCCCAATCTGTTTGTGTTGCCCGCAGGGCCCCTGTCTGCTCAGCCTTCACAATTGCTCGACTCGATGGTCATCCGCCGCAAGATTGCGGAATGGCGCCAGCTCTTCACCCATATAGTCATTGATACTCCTCCTGTGCTTTCTTCGAGTGATTGCCTGGTGTTATCTGCCGACGCCGATTCGGTCCTGCTCACCATGATGGCGGACCAAACGCCTAAGGCGGCGCTGCTCCGAGCGCGCGATCTTCTGCTCAGCGCCAACGCCAAACTGGCAGGTATCGTGGTGAACGGAGTGGATCTGAACTCACCGGACTTCACTTATTACGGTTACTACGCCTATGGCGATGCCAGGGCGACCAACAGCTAGTATTCGAAATTGAGGTTTGTTATGGGTATGGTTAATAAATCGGCAATTTACCTCTTAGGACTCGCGCTATTGTCTTCTTTGCCTTTTGCCCGGGCCCAGGTGAAGTCTGAATCACAAGTCCCCTCAGCTGCGCCTGCTCAAGCCACTAGGACTGACGCTAAGATCCCCGAAACTCCGTCCGCTACTTCGGAACTGCCCATCGGATCGGGAGATCTGGTTGTGGTAAATATCTATGGGGTCCAGGATTTTAAGCAGGAAACCCGGGTCAGCAATTCAGGCGAAATCTCGCTTCCCCTGATCGGCGCGTTACATGTAGCCGGTCTCTCACCTGCTCAGGCCTCCAGTTTGATCGCCCAGAAGCTGGTGGATGGGAATTTCTACAAGAATCCCCAAGTCTCAGTTCTAGTCAGTGAATACTCCACCGAGGGGGTTTACGTTCTGGGGGAAGTGCAAAAACCGGGCTTTTACTCGATCTTGAAAGCTCGTAATCTCTTACAGGCAATTTCTCTTGCCGGGGGCACAACGCCGAAGGCGGCTCGAAGAGTCACTATTTCGAATCCCAACCGGCCACAGAAGCAAATCGTTGCCACCCTTGCCGGCCAAGCGGATACCAAGCAGGAGAGCCCGGACGTACTTCCTGGGGACACTATTGTCGTAGAAAAGGCCGGTGTAGTTTATGTGGTGGGCGATGTTCGCTTGCCCAGCGGCATCGTGCTAGAAAATGACAATCTTACCGTTCTGCAGGCAATCGCCTTGGCCCAAGGCACGAATCCAACCGCGGCCTTGAACAAGGCCAAGCTCATACGACGCACCGCCCAAGGCCCCGAGCAAAGGGACCTTCCACTTAAGAGAATGCTTGCGCTACAAAAACCCGATGTAAGGGTACAAGCTGAAGACATCATATTTGTTCCGACCAGCGCCACCAAGGCATTCTCCAAGCGCGGCATGGAAGCCATCCTGCAAGCCGCCACTGGGGTTGCCATGTACAGTCGTTATTAACCAAGCTGAAGCGTTGCACTGGCGGAGGGTCCCTCATTGCAGCAGGCAAAAGGGGCTCTCGCACCTGTTTCAAGCTAGCGACATTGGACCGGCGATGGCCCCTCGATAGCTCAAGGCAAGAAGATGTTCGTAGGGTCGCTCCCCTTGTCTATCCCGTCGGGTGTCTTGTTGGAACCGTAGATGCCATCGCCGCTCCGAATGTAAATATCCGTAGTAGCAGGTAGTCCAGAAAACGTGTTGCCGAAGATGGCCGGTCGAGCGCCGTATACAACCAAGCCCGCAATCGCCAGATGTTGGTCGTCGTAGATGGATGCATTTTCAAGGTGGAAATTGTTGTCTTTGATTACAAAAATGTCGAGAGCGGCCACACGACCGCAGCAAAAGACCCCACCTATGACGGTGGTGTTGTCGTCCGTTCCCGGAACTTGATAGAACTGCTGCGCGGTGTTGTACTTGGCTTGACAACTGATAAAGCTGTTGTTGGAGTTCCCGGTACCAAACGTCGAGATTCCGTTTCCTGTATTACTAAGTCCTTGGCAGTTCACGAATGTGTTGTGAGTCGATTGGTCGGTCACGCTGATACCGTTGTGCCCTCCACCGGCGCCGGTAGCGATTATGTTCGTGAGCAGATTGTAACTGGAGCGCTGGGTCTTAAATGCGCGGCCAATTGATCCGTGTTGGTTCGCCGTGATGTAGGACAGAGTGCTCATGTGGACCTTGCGGATGCTGAAACCGAAGCCGTGTCCAACAGAATTATTGATCAATACGTTTTGGACCGTCGCGACCGTTTGCCGAGAGAGCTGCATCGCATCGCCGAGCTTGGAGCCACTTGAGGTGACCGTCAATTCATGCAAGTTGTTGCCGTAGCCCATATCTATATTGATGCCCGGGCCTAACACGTTGGCTACCGAGACATGCGCGACTTCGCAGTTTGCCGCCATCGCGAGCGTCAACCCTGAAGTTGACGTTCCGACGTTGGTTCCCCCATCTATCGCCAGATATAGGACCCGTGCTCCAATGATGGGTGTCGAGATATTCTGTACATAGCTGCCCGCCGCTAAAGTAAAGGCCTGCGCGAATGTGCCATCGAAAGTGGCAACGTCCCCAGCAGTGCTGATCACCCGCACCAATTGCTGATGGCTGATCGGTGGCGTACCCGGTCCGGTTGGCAGGTCGGAAACTAAAACGTAACTGCCCGCTTGGATGCCGAGGGCAGCTAATCCACCGGCCACGACCGTAAACTTGTTGGAACCCAATGCGGCATTCGCAGCCAATAACGTCGAGCCGGTTAAGCCCTGGCCGGTGACCGTTAGTACTTCAAAGTTCCGAGTGCCGGTAGCTTTCAGCGTTACACAGGTGGGATTCACCGCCGGCCCGGTTACGGTGGTATTGCTGGTATAAATCGGTCCAATCGTGGAGCTCACGATGTATGTCCCGCAAGGAAAGTAAAGGGTAGCGCCGGTCGAAGGTATGGCGGCCACGGCGCGATTAATGGCTGCCGTATCATCGGTGGACCCATTTCCCGTCGCCCCGTAAGTTGTGACGTTAATGGTGCCCGCCAGGCCCGATTCAGCGATTGCAAGAAGAAGTAGGATTAGGAAAATGCTCGCTTTGCCCACTGAATTCCTCCAGACGCAGGTTCGATGTTCGATGTTCCATCTATTCGCGTTCGGGGTCGAGATTACAGTTGGGCGGGGAGACAAGGCGTGTGCACCATTCGCACATGCCCTGATGTTCATGTACTTCAGTGCGCCCTCCCATAACCGCTCTCCAAAGATAGTTGCCAAAAATTGTTATTGGGGGAGACGGGGCGCGCTAAAACCAACCCTAGCACGATAACGGCTCATGAGAGGATTACCGGGGATCAAAAAGAATCTTAGAAGGCAACATAAAACCCCCTAAAACACCTTAATTGTCTTAAGGTAAATTACTGTTTTTCTGGATTACGCATCGCGACCCACGAATGGTCAGGAGAAGGATTGCAAGACCGGCCCCCGAACGCAGGACGCCGAGGAGTTTTACATTTCTTCAATAACTGTTAGATTTGATACACACCGACACTGACGTATAACACCTGTTCCCACGAATTCTAGCCTGCCGTTTTCAACGCAGCGATTCACAGATGGAGATGAAATGGAAGTTAGCCGGAAACCTGCCCAGTCTCGGAGAATGCGGCTTTTTTTCTCAAATGTTCGCTGGAACCGTACGTCACGGGCGAATATCGGCCGCTATGGTATGCCAAGCATGAGTGTCCGGGGACTACTTTGGCTGCTGCTTATTTCGGCTCAGATGTTGTTGGCGGCGCTACCCAGCCGGGCTCAGGATCCCGCAACTGTGGGCCAGTGGTCGGCTCCTCAAAGCTGGCCTTTTCTTGCGGTGCACGCCCACATGTTGCCGACGGGTAAGGTGCTGTTCTGGCCTTCTTTTGACCTCGGTGATAACCCCCAACTCTGGGATCCGGCCACCAACGCTGTTACTGCCGCGGTGCCCGCCGGCTTCAATATTTTTTGCTCGGGGCATTCCTTCCTGCCCAGCGGTCAACTGCTGGTAGCGGGTGGCGAGATATCCACCAACTATGGCATTGCTAGTGCCGCTATATACGATCCGGTTAGTGGTAGTTGGACCAATCTGCCAAACATGAGTGGCGCACGCTGGTATCCGACCAACACAACCCTCGCGACCGGAGATGTTCTGGTCATATCCGGTGAGATTAGTCCCGCTGCGGGTAATTACGCGATGCCCGAAGTTTGGCAAACTGCCACTTCATCATGGCGGGAACTTACCGGCGCCCAATTGATATTGCCGCTCTACCCAAAGATGTTTCTCGCGCCCAACGGGTCGGTATTCTATGCCGGGCCCAGTTACAACACTCGGTACCTGAATACGAATAACGCCGGGGCTTGGACATCCGTGGCTCGCACTCTCTTTTCTCCTCGCGACTACGGTCCAGCGGTACAGTACGATGATGGCAAGATATTGCTGGCCGGTGGTGGTAATCCTCCCACCGCTACAACTGAGACCATAGATCTCACCGCGAGCTCGCCGCAATGGCAGTACGCTGCGCCCATGTCGGTGGCTCGTCGCCAGCACAATGCAACTCTGCTGCCGGATGGAACGGTATTTGTTTCGGGCGGATCTAGCGCACCCGGATTCGACGATCCAAGTCAGCAGGTTTTGCCGACTGAACTGTGGAATCCAAAGACCAACACCTGGACGACCCTTGCGAGTCTCAGCGTGTACCGCGGATATCACTCGATTGCAGTGCTTTTGCCGGATGGGCGCGTTTTGTCTGCCGGAGGTCGCTATGCAAGTGCTGAGGTCTTCTCTCCTCCTTATTTATTTAAGGGGCCGCGACCTGTGATCCAATCCGCTCCCACATCGGTGAATCCCGGACAGACCTTCTTCGTCGCCACTAATGACGCTGCCAGCATCAACAGTGTCAACTGGATCGCACCCTCGTCGGTGACCCACACCTTCAACATGGGCCAGCGCATCAATCACCTGACGTTTACCCAGGCCCCCGGGGGATTGAACATCACCGCACCTGCAAGTAACAATTTGGCCCCGCCTGGACCCTATATGCTGTTCCTAATCAACAGCAATGGTGTGCCCTCCGTTGCGAGCATGGTAACGTTCACCACTGCGGCCTCGCCCCCGAGCGTCCTTTCCTTTAATGTGGCATCTCTTAGTTTTGCCGGCCGGCTATTGAACACCGTCAGTGCGCCCCTTACCGTTTCTATAACCAATGTAAGTCAAGGACCGGTTACCATTAACAGCATCGTAGCCAACGGAGATTCCTTCTCCATCGCCAGCCATACTTGTAGTACTCCGCTTCAGCCTGGGCGCATGTGTACCGTCCGCGTGCTTTTCCAGCCTAAACTGGTCGGAGCGAATACCGGGACAATGGTGGTGAATCATTCTGACCCCACCAGTCCCAGTCAGATCGGGCTGAGCGGAGCCGGATTTGGTCTTAAAATATCAGCCACGAGTTTTGCTTTTAGTACTCAACCAGTCGGGGTCCCGACAACCTATAAAGCTTCTTTGACCTTATCCAATGTCAGTACCGCACCCATAACCATCAACAGCTTGAATTTCTCGTCGGCGGAGTTCAACGCGACCAACAACTGTGCTATTACGCTGGCTGCAGGTGCATCCTGTGCGCCAGGGATCACCTTTACCCCTTCCGATGCTGGTCCGCGAAACGCTACCCTAAACATCAGCGACACGGACCCGAGTAGTCCTAGCCTCGTGGTCCTCAGCGGTATGGGGAGCAATGTTCAGTTCTCCACCAAGGCCGTTGGTTATGGCAGCGTGGCCACAAACGTTACCAGCAAACCCCTCCCCATAACCCTCACTAACCTGGGCGGTAGTCCCTTAACTATTTCTAGCGTTAGCGTGGTTGGACCGAATGCAACCGAGTTCAACGTTTCAGGTAATACATGTGGCGGCAGCGTGCCCGCTGGGACCAGTTGCAGTTTCGCAGTGACCTTCAGTCCAAGTGCGCTGGGTACTCGAACGGCTAACTTGAGTGTGGTGAATAGCGATCCTGCAAGTCCACATATCGTGGGCTTGACGGGGATCGGTGTGCCATATCTGAGTAGTATCAGCCTGGTACCGGCAAGTCCGACCATCACAATTGGTAGTGCGTCGCAGTTGATCGCTAACGGAAACTATAGCGACGGCAGCGTTGTCAACCTGACAGCGTCCGCAAAGTGGGTGAGCAGTAACAGCAATGTCTTAAGCGTAAACAACGTTTCTGGAAGCAAGGGGCTTATAAAAGGAGTTGCCGCAGGAACGGCAAGCGGATCCGCAAGTTTTGCTGGGGTGACCGGCACCACTCAAGTTACGATTCAGGCTACCAGCACCACGAACCTTTCTTCTGGTGCGAATCCCTCAACATATGGACAGAGTGTGACCTTCACAGCTGCCGTGCTGCCTAACTCCGCAACCGGGTCTGTGCAGTTCTACGACGGCAGCAACCTGCTGGGGACCACGTCACTTAACTCCGGAGCCGCCTCCTTTACGACGTCTTCTCTGGCTGCGGGTACTCACAGCCTGACCGCGGTATATTCCGGCGATACCGCTACTGCCGGCAGTACTTCCTCGGCCCTGACACAGACAGTCAATCAATCGGCTACATCCACTTCGCTTGCGACTGATGTTAACCCCTCGCCTTTTGGTCAGGCGGTGACCTTTACGGCCAGTGTCTCTCCCCCGGGGGCGTCAGGCACTGTGCAGTTTTTCGACGGTGGGACATTGCTCGGAAGCGCATCGCTAACCGGTGGTACTGCTTCATTTGCAACTGATGCCCTCACGGTCGGTGTACATTCCATGAGCGCGGTGTACAGCTCTGATAACAACTTTGCTGCCAGTACCTCGCCGACATTGATGGAATCGGTTGAGTAGCTTTATCGTTCATCGTCACACTCCTCCTTTACGAAGAGCTGACGATGCAATCTTGACAACTATTCTTATTGTGTTCATGTAGGGAGTGCAGATGAGACTGATTTCGCGTGTTCGCTCTTGCCTGGGATTGACGGCTTTATTGGTTGGGATGATGCAAACTGCCTTGGCAGCGCCGGAGTACACAATCCTTGAGATCGATGCCAATTCCGGCAGAGATACCGTTGGTCATGCCCTAAATCTCAATGGTGAAGTAATCGGCCGTGCTGGTCAGAGCCACGGCAGTGACTCCCGCGGTTTCATTTGGGGAGGGAAGAACCACATCCAAAGACTGCAGATGCTCCAAGGAGGCGATTCTGGCAGCGCTTTTGCGATTAATGACTCTGGAGTGATTGTGGGTGAATCGAATACATCCGAATCTGTACATGCGGTGCTCTGGACTCGAGACGGAACTCTCCGCGATCTGGGTATGTTGCCCGGGGACACCGGGAGCCGAGCCTTCGCCGTTAACAATCGAGGCGAGGTCGTGGGTTACTCCAGCGGAGCAACTGGGGTGCATGCATTCGTTTGGTCGAGCCGGACCGGAATGCGGCGTTTGGCCAATTTCGTCGGCAGCCGTCACGCCGAAGCTTACGGTATCAATAATAAAGGTGAAGTGGTTGGGGCCTGTGATTTGCCGGCCGGATCACACGCTTGCCGCTGGTCCTCCACCGGGCAGGTGCAGGACTTGGGTGCCCTTCCTGGCGATACTATGAGTAAAGCCCAGGCCATTAATGATCGCGGCGAAATTACCGGCTCTTCCGGTAGTGCATCCGTAAGGCATGCATTTATATGGACGCGGACCGACGGTATACAGGCATTAGACCCACTTGGGGGTAGTAACATGAACGAGGGTCTGGCCATTAATAACTCCGGCCAGGTCGTCGGCACGGTAAAGACTTCTATCGGCTCGCGGGCCTTCGTCTGGACCCGCAAGGACGGAATGCAGGACCTCAACACCTTGGTCCCTGCCGAATCAGGTGTACTGCTGACGTCGGCGTTGAATATCAACGATCGTGGGCAGATCCTGGTGGTTGGGGGCATGGCAGGTGATCTGCTGCACAACGTTCACCTGGATGACGAGCAGCACGCAGGACCGACCCATCTTTTTCTGCTCACACCAGTGTCAGGTTCAAGGAAGCAGTGAACAGACGCGCCTTCAGCCTTCCCATTTAAGATTGCGCCGTTGAGTTAATCCAACATCGAGGACTACCTTGTCTTCCCTTCGAACTCACCTACAGCCGGAACCGAAGTTGACATCTTCCCCGGGAGTTGTCACCGCCCGCATAAACCGACAAGCAACCAAACCCGTTTCCAGGCCCGCTTTGAAATTTTGGGTGAAGAGTGCGGCGGTTGCCTCAGTGTCGGCCATGATAACTCTGTGCAGCAAAGTGCTCGGAGTTTTCTTTCCCGGCGAATACCGACCCAAGAGCAACAGCCAGTTTGTCAGCTCCGAGGCTTGGGTTCGACAGTATCGAATCTGGGAAGAGAAGCGCGATTTGTATCTCGCTGAGGCTACGGAGCGCTCCTGCCCCTTATGCGGTAGCTGGCAGGCACGCAAGCTTTGGAATACCGCCGATGGCTACCGCTATGTGGCTTGCGAAGCTTGCAACATGGTCTATAGCAGTCCCGCATTGTCGGACGAACAATGGTCGGAGTTTCTCAAGGAATGTAGGGATGTACTCGATCCGATCAACCAGAAACTCGTGGAAACCCGCCTTTCACCCCTCTCGCTGGAGGGGGACGAAGAGCGTTTCAGCGAGTACCTGTGGCGGATCGGTAAGCACATGAAGCCGGGCCGCGTACTCGACGTTGGCTGTTTGACCGGGAACTTCCTGGGCGTGGCGAAGCGGATGGGCTACGAATGCACGGGTGTGGAGGTCTACCGCGACGCCGCCGTGGCAGGCGCGGAATTCCACGGTATTCCGATCATTCCCGGATTTTTGGGCCAGGTAGTGGAAACCCTTGGTCGCGAGCAATTCGATTTGCTCACCATGTGGGAAGTCCTGGAACATGTAAATCTCCCCGCCGCCGAGTTGCGCAGGGCCTACGACCTGCTCGCTCCAGGCGGGCTGGTCGCTGTTACCGTCCCGAACTTTGATAATCTGCACTTTCGCGTTCTGCAGGACCGCTGTTTTCATGGCATGGGCGGACCTGGCAATCCCGGTCACATGAATATGTTCACTACGGGAACGTTGAAGGAGATGTTTGCTAAAAACGGATTTAAGGTTCTCACTATGTTTACCGAAACCGGTACGGACTTCGACGAACTGCTGGCGTTTCTGTCATTGCGTCTTGATGTTATAAGTTCATACGAAAACATATTCCGAGCACGGTCAGAGGTTACTCGCTCTGGTGAGCATTACACATTTTTTAGCAATTCAGTAATGAACCTGATTTCCAAATCAGCGCCTTTCCTCCGGGTGTGGGAAGCGGCCACCGGCAAAGGCGGCCTGATCTTCGCCATTGCTACAAAGGTCTGAGATTCTGTACCCTCTCTCGGGACGCTAAAAGGAGTAGCTGAAAGTTTGTTCTGCCGCCGTGTGCTTCTCCCCTCTCAGGAATTTATGTGCTGCTTGCGGCCTGTCAAGGTTTTATTGATCGCCTTGCTCTGCTGCCTTACCAGTACATTCTCCCCTGGCGCCACCCGTGATGTAAGCGTCTTCGGTGCTGTCGGCAACGGCAAAACCGACGCTACGGCCGCTATCAATCACGCCATCGCCGCACTGCGGCCGGGGGACCGGTTGTACTTTCCTTGCGGCACCTATCTCATTACCGCCGAATTAATCATTCATACCAGCGCATTGACTATCGGCGGTCCGGCCAACGATTGCGCGACTCTGAAACTTAGTGGGACCGCGGATATTGTGGGTTTGCGGGTTGCCGGCGGTGGGTTGAGTGGCCGCCGCAAACTAGTTTCAGATGTGACCGACAATACCTTCACCGCCGAAAAAGGGGCCTTGGTAGAGCTGAAGATCGCTCCTGGTGACTATGTGCTGGTGTCCGACGTGGCGGTTCAAAGCAACGGTCCCAATTCTCCTCTTATTGCCGATCAGCAACTGGTTAAAGTCGCTTCAACCAGGGGTGATACTGCGACCATAGAGAATTCATTTTCATGGTTGTTTACGGTGGCCGCCGGTACATACATACAAAAATTGACCCCCATCTCTGGAGTGATCATCTCCCACCTGAGTATTGATGGATCAGGGAACACTGGAGCGTCGAGCCGTGGCCTTGACTTGAATTTCGCCGTCCAATCGGAAATCGGGTACGTGAACGTCTCTAACCTAATGGGAACTCAGGCCAGCGGAGGTATCAGGCTGGACACGGGATACGAAAACCACGTTCATGACGTTACCTGTACTAAATGTGGTAACGGGGGCAGCGGTCGCGGTGAGGATTCCATCGGCTTCCAAAGACAGACACTCGCGGCCATCGAAAGCGTGAATGTAGTTAACACCAACGAGCAAAAAGCTTTCAGTTTTGGCTTGCGCGAAACCCACTACAGCACTCTTTCAAAGATAAATATTGATGCGGGTAGCGCTGATGGGCGGCCGTTTAAATTGCAGAGGGCCAGCCATAACACCATTAATGGCGCAACCGTCAAAAATGGTGGCGGCAATCACAACGGCATAAGCATTACCGATATCTCGCAGTACAACACTTTCAACGACTGTGTTGTACTCAACAACACTGGCGCCGGTATTTCGATGTTTGGAAATCAGAACATCCACAATACCTTCAACAACTGTACCGTTAAATACAATACGAATTCGCAATTGGGCCAATCGTGGACCTGGGACCACCAGTTCCAGGACCACTACACCACAATTAACGGCGGCGTTTACTGTTGTGCCCGCGGACCGCACGCCATCCTGCAGATCAACTCCGACCACTTTTCGATGTCGAATGCTACCGTTTACGATGATAATGGCATGGCGCCATTTGGGCTGGCCTTGGCCGGGAAAGATGCCGTCGTCACGAATAACCGGTTTTCCGGATTGGCCAGAGGCCGCGATGTTTACGTCACGCCCCAGACCCACGGCACTTTCTCCAGCAATTCCATACCTGACGGAACCACCCCTGCTGAGTTCGCCAGTCATTTGCGCTAATTTTCAGATAAAAACTGCAAATTAATTCACTCTCATCGCAATTCACTTCATCGCTTCATCTGCAAGATACACATCAAGATACATATTCAGAAACAATTCATAATTAAGCCGATTTTTGTCTTGACAACTGTTTACCGTGGCTGCAGAATCACGCCGCACTTGCACTTTGCAATACCACTCAACGTCGTTTTTCCATTGATACACAGCAGAGTTGAAAGGCCTTCTACATAAGCGCGCGCAAGCTGTCGATATTTGCGCATCGTCTTGGGTTGATGGTTGTCCGTTCTTGAATCGGTATGACTGTATCTGTACCAATTGAATTTAGAAGCACACTAAGGAGCTTCAAATGAAAAGATTTTTTGCCTGTTGTATTGCCATTGCCGCAATGGCAGCGGTGGTCTGTATGGTCTCCCCCAGCGTCCTGCAGGCGCAAACCGAGAACATACAGCAGCGCGCTGTCACCAGTGGCACAATCGCCGCCCACCCTGCAAGTGAGCTGCGGCCGGCTGCTCAAATGAGCGCTGCCCAGCACCAACAACTGGAAGAGCTTCACGAGGCCCGGATGAATGCTGTTCTCAGCCGCACCCCGGCGGTACTGCCCGGCCCTAATCGGGGTGTAGTCCAGCAATTGCGCCCTGCTTCGAACGTAAGCGTGCAACCGCGATTTCCCGAAGTAACCAGTCCTCCAGCGGGCGGTGTTTTTCCTGCGGGTGGCACTGTGTACGTCGGTCGTAATTTACCTTACACCGTGGTTGGCGATGGAAGATCGGCTGTCTTTGAGCCTGCCAATGCCTCCGATGGTCCGTACGTCTTCTATTCGGCGAACTGGAACCGTGGCTATGCTACCGATGGCGGGACTACGTGGACAACGATTCCCGACGATGCCGGACCGGCCTTTGCTCCCTTCTTTTGCTGCGATCAGGACGTGTACAAGGACGAGGCTTCCGAAACGTTCTTCTGGTCGGAGCTCTTCTGTAATGCAAACTGCAGCGTAGGCGATGTTCGCATCCACGTGCGTAATCTGGTTTCAGGCGATAACTGCTTTTATGACATCGACCCTGATCCGGTGAACCACCAGTGGATTCCCGACTATCCTCACATCAAGGGCACCTACCAATGGTTGTACCTGTCCACGAACGAGATCAGTACATCTAACCAGTGGGTCTCTAAGATGCGCCGTTTCAATATCAACCAGATGGCCAACTGCGTTGGAGCCGGTCTTCAGGAGTTTGACTACACCGGAGCGGACACCGGACAGCGGGTCTTTACTCCCGCCGCCGGCGCTAGTGACACAATGTTTTTCGAATTTCAAAAGGACGCCAGCACCTTGCGAGTCTTCCGGTGGAGGGATCTTGACAATTTCCTTAACTTCGCCGACATCGCCGTTGACACCACCAACAATGGAGCTGGATCCTGCTTTTTCAACGGCGTGAACTGGCAGAGCTTCTTCCTGAGCACGTCGGTGCACGGGTTTACGGTGAAGTCTACCGTTGCTCGTGATCGCGGCACGGAATACGTTGCCGTGTACTGGAATGGGGCCCAGGATGCGTCCCATTCCGCCTCCTACACTCACGCCGCACTGGTGCGAGCGACAGACTTTGCCTTGCTCTCCCAGCCACACCTGGCAAACGGTGCGTCGTGTATTGGTTACGTGAACGTCGCCAGCAATGAAAACGGGGACATCGGGTTCTCGGGTCTGTTTGGCAGCTGCCCTAGCGGCTCCTGCGGCGTCGGTCCCGCGACCGGCTTCATTGGTGTCAGTGACGAGAACATCTGTGCAGGCACGAGGGGAAACCCGTGTAACGCGATCTTTACGGCCACAGCGAACCAGAACGCCAGCCGCATGGGCGATTACACTACTGTCAACCGAGGCAACACCTGTCGGCAGGCTTTCGTAGCTTCCGTATATGGGCTGCTCAACGGCGGGGTCAACGCTCGCTCAAATGAGTTTGCTGACTCTCAAAGCTACGAATGCTATCGGGCCCACAAAGGCTCGCATCGCATTTACCCATAATTCGCCGAAACCATCGTAAGTGGTTTCTTAACCTTGGGGAGTCCAGCCCGGTTCTCAGACTGGACTCCCTCTGTATTTTAGAGGCCATCGGTCCCGCATTCTGACCGACGCCATCGCCGATGTCCCCTCCGCGGTTCCGCAACTCCGCAGTCTTCTTGTCCGAGTACATGATTGAAACTAAGAGCGGCTTGCCACAGATCAACACGAAACTGCGCTTCGCATTGGCTCACGGTCGGCAGATGGCGGCAGCCTTGGTTTTTGTGTCCGCGCTGTTGGTTTACCTCCTAACGCTCGCCCCCACAGTAACCCTGGTGGATAGTGGTGAACTGGTTGTGGATGCTCGGAACATGGGAATTGGGCACCCCCCGGGATTTCCCTTTTACCTGTTGTTGACGCATTGGTTTACTCTTCTCCCGATTTCCAACGTAGCCGCCAGGGTAAACTTCGCCTCAGCCTTCTTTGCTGCTTCTGCCGCCGGTTTACTTACGCTAGCGCTTGCTCAAATAGAAGCTCCTCTGCTGAGAGGATCGGAACTAGGTGAACCCTGGCGTGCACGTGGCCGTGGCAGCAGCGAACGTGAGGAGTTTCACACCCAGACGGCTGCGGGAGAACACTGGAGACTTTTCACTCTTCTGGCCCCAGCGCTCATGGCGGGAGGAGTCTTCGCTTTTTCGCGGACCCTCTGGTCATACGCCACCGTTGCTGAGGTGTACTCCCTGAATTCCTTGCTGCTGGTGTCGGCCCTCTTCTGTATATTGCGATGGCGCAGTACGGTTAGAGACAATGCGACAGAGAACCGCTGGGTCTATCTCGCCGCGCTCGCGCTCGGATTAGGTCTCGCGGTTCACCATGTAACCGTTGCTCTGGCCTTGCCCGCATTCCTTTGGTTGCTCTATTCCATTGGTGGCCTTGAGTTCTTTTGGAGCAGACGGTTTCTCTATGCTTTGCTATCCGCCGCCGCAGGGGTGTGCGTTTACGTTTATCTCCCGATTGCTGCCTCGCGGCACCCAGTATTGAACTGGGGTGACCCACGCACTCTGGAGCGAATTTGGAACCACGTCACTGCAGTCCAGTACCGCGGTGGTATTGAGCTTTCAATTTCCCGCATTTTCGCTCTGGCCAAAGAATTTCTGATGTATGCGTCCCGGGAATTCGGCCCGCGGTGGCTGCCCTTAGTTTTTGTCCTGGCAGCCCTCGGTTTTGGAACATTGGCGAGACGAGATCGCGCGCTGTTCTATTTCGTGCTGGTTTTCATATCGGGGAACTTGGCGTTCAACTTTCTTTACCAGATTTCGGAAGACAAAGATGCATACTATCTACCCATCTATATTGCCGTCGTGATTCTGGCAGCGGTGGGGGTGCGTTGGCTGACCCTTAAGGCGGCAAGTATGAGTCTCGGGATCGCCGGGTCTTATGCAGTTATGGCCGCACTCGTGCTGGCTTCCATAGGGGTGGCCTTTGTCGGCAATTTTTCGCACAGCAATCGCCGTCGCGATCTCGTCGCCCGGGAGTATGTGGACAACATCCTCCAAACTGTTTCCCCTGGAGGCATGTTGCTGACCACCGACTGGCAGGTTTTTTCACCGATGCTTTACGCCCGCGAAGTCGAGGGCACGCGCCGAGACGTGATCTTACTCGATCTTGAGTTGCTGCGCCGCTCGTGGTATCTGGACGATTTGCAGCAGCAATATCCGGATCTTTTCCGAGATATGCAGAAGCCAATCCTTACTTATCGTCAGGAGCTGGAGCATTGGGAAAGTGATCCGAAGGCATATGAGTTGGATCTCAACTTGAGTCGGCAGATCAGCACCGCATTTTCCCAGCTCGTGATCTCGTTGGTCGCAGACCACTCACGCGCCAAATCAGTCTATGTCACTCAGGACGTACTTTCGATGGCGCGCGCCGGCAAGGAAAGCTGGGCACAAAGCATGGTCAATATGGGACTGGTGCCCCAAGGTTTGGTGTTTGCACTTGCGGGCAATCGTGAGTTTGACGATCCAGCAAATGCCCCTTTGCGCCTCCGGGCACTACAAGAACGCAGCCGCCAGGTTGACGATGACGATGTGGTCAAAACCAAAGTGTTGCCAGCCTATCTCAGCATGATTCTAAATCGGGGTAGATACCTGCAGATGAAAGGCCACCCTCAAGAAGCCCTCGCCGCCTACAAAGAAGCGCTGGCCATCGATCCCGCTTCCGAAGCCGCTCAAAAGTTAGTCAGTAAGGCATTAGAGGGTATGGGAACTCGTGGTGAAGCCTCTCACTAGAAGAAGCGTTCTTTGGATCCGTTATGGCAAGAATTGCATGGTACTGGGGTCAAATACTTTGATATCGACTGGAACGACGTTGGAGACGTCGCCAGGCGCAGCGGAATTGCTGACTGCGAGCTGGGCTTGAATGGATGCCGCTGTTACTGTGCTCGGAATGCTCGCAACCAAGCGTGTGTCATTGCCGAAAGTGGTGGGTATTGCGCTTCCATTCCAAAGCACTTGGGCGCCAGAGTTGAACTTTGCTCCGTAAACCACCACTTCAAAGCTGGTGTCCTTGAGCACTACATTGGGCGCGTTGAGGTCCAGGATCTGGAATCCCGGAATGGTGATGGTTAACGATGCGCTTCCGGATTTCGTCGGGTCCTGCACGCTAGTTGCGACAACTGAAACTGGGGTGGCGGAGCTGACGAAAGGAGCTAAGTACATTCCGTCGGTCGAAATGCTCCCCGGCCCGTTGAGGCTCCAGGTAACTGCGGAATTTGCGGCATTGCTTACCGTCGCAGTGAATTGCCGGGATGCGCCAGATTGTAGTGTCTGAGTGCTCGGTGAGACGCTTACTGCGATGCCGCCTTGCGGTGCCGATTTTCCTCCGACTCCGCAGCCACTTAGCCAAAAGGTCGTCATCGCCAGCAGCAACGTCGGAATCCAGCTTCTTTGTCTCATCGCGTTGGCCACCAAAACAACCATTTCTAGGGTAGCCACGCGTAAAAAGAGCGGCCAGATTACTAAGGACAGCAGCCAAGCGGCAAAGGTACAATGCCAATCCGCGCACTGTTTGGCGACAGCGGATGGAAACCAAAAAGCATTAAGGAAGGGTAGATGAAATCAAGAACCGGATTTTTATTGCTAGCTACACTCTGGCTATTAAGCGGCTTAGATGCATTGACCCAAAATCAATCCCGGAATGCCCCTCCAGACGCGTCGGTGGTCATGCCTAGTCCTAAGACTTGGGGAATGAGTACTCCCGGGGCCAAGCTTGCTCTGCGAGAAAAGAGCCGCGCGGAAGTACAAGGTACCCCTGTGATTATTTATGAGCTTTGGGCGACAGGACTACCCAAAGACCTTGACTACACTATGTGGATATGGGATGTGGGCACAGATCCCCGCTCGGCCGCCAATGTGCTGCTAAACGATGAAGGTAAGGCGGTTTTTCGACGGGCTAATTCCGCTCTACACGTTACCGAGGAGCCACTTGATTTCAAGGTCGCTGCTGTCCGGGCTGAGCCGAAGCGAGTAGGTTTGGTCACTAACGATGGTCGCCTGCGCGCGTACGGAGAAATCGTCCCGTTTCCTGTGGAAGCCAGCAGCGGGTCTTGCCATTTGAGCATTCAAATGCTGGACTTGGACTACTCCGTTGTAAGACTTCAGGCGGCTGGGTTCCAGCCGAATGAAGAGCTCACGATCGAGAGCGGCTCGGCGAAGGATAGTAAGCAACAAGCCAAGGCAAGTCAGGACGGCACTTATGCCGCTACTCTGAATTTACCTGATATTAAGACGCCTGCTGCCGGAAAGGTTAGTGTTCAAGCAAAATCATGCACGGTAAAAGTTGAATTTCCGTAGAGTCTACCTGGGACCGTGAAACAGTTTTGGCCGACTCTCGCCGTGCTTGTTGTTTTGGGCCTTTGCGTCCCTACAACCAGTGGCCAATTACCAGGAAAGACTTTTCACCGTCTCCGGGCTCCCACATCCTCCCTGCGACCCGCCAAGCGAAAACTGGACAGCAAGTCCTCCTCTTCAAAGGTCCCGGTTTTCAGGGACATCGGCCTTCTCTCAGGACTAAAAGTTCAACACATCTCGTCGCCCGATAAGCGCTACATTATCGAGTCCATGAGCGGCGGCGTAGGGTTATTCGACTGCGACGATGATGGAAGGCTCGACGTCCTGATTGTGAATGGTTCTACTGTGGAACGCTTTCGGGAAGGCGGCGACCCAATGGTCACGCTTTACCACCAGGAGTCGAACGGCAAGTTCACAGACATTACCAAGCGCGCCGGTATGTTACGAAAAGGGTGGGGCATGGGAGTGGCCGTCGCTGATTTCGACAATGACGGAAATCTGGACGTCTATGTCACCGGCTACGGCGGTAATGTGCTCTATCGTAACAAGGGCAATTGCGGCTTCGAAGATGTAACCCAAAAAGCAGGCGTTCGCGGTGGAGGTTTTAGCTCCGGAGTAGCGTGGGCTGATTACGATCGTGATGGTTATGTGGATCTTTTCGTCAGCCGCTACGTGCATGTCGAGATTGACCATCTGCCAGCCTTCGGCAGCACCCAATTCTGTCATTACAAAAGCATCATGGTTCAATGCGGCCCTTGGGGAATGGTAGGAGAAAGGCCGTTCCTATTTCATAATCGTGGAGATGGGACCTTCGAAGAGGTTTCGCAAAAGGCCGGGATACTCGACCAGGGTTTTCCTGGGCTGGGAGTGGAATGGGCCGATTACGACAACGACGGGTGGCCGGATTTATACGTTTGCAACGATGCCTCTCCGAACAATCTGTACCACAACAATCGCGATGGAACATTCCAGGATGTTGGCCTGCCGACAGGCGCCGCTCTCAGTGGCGATGCGATGGCAGAAGGGTCTATGGGGGTTGATTGGGGCGATTACGACGGCGACGCGCGTTTGGACATGGTCGTGACAAATTTCGCGGAGCAATCCAACGCTCTGTACCACAACCGGGGTGACCACGGATTTCTTGATGTACGTTCGTCGGCAGGCATAGCCAAAGATAGCTTTCCCTTGGTGGGTTGGGGTACAGCGCTTTTCGACATGGATAATGACGGCTGGCTGGACTTGTTTGTCGCCAGCGGGCACATCTACCCTCAGGCCGACACGATCCCGGGAAGTTCGAAATATGCCCAACCGATACTGCTCTATCGAAACCTACGCAACGGAGCGTTCGAGGAAGTTTCCGCCCCCGCAGGCCTTCGCGCCCTGCCGTTGGAGTCTCGGCGTGGTGCGGCGTTTGGTGATATTGCCAATACCGGGAACGTAGATGTCCTGGTCTTGAATGTCGGTAAGCAGCCGTCGCTGCTGTTGAACACGGGGGAGAGTTCAAACCATCGCGTTTTATTCAAATTAATCGGTACCAAGAGCAACCGCGCCGCTATCGGCGCCCGATTGGTGCTTCGCGCCGGCGGCCTGACGCAATTTCGCGAGGTGCGTGGTGGGGGAGGATATCTGTCGCAGAGCGACCTCCGTTTGCACTTCGGGCTCGGAGTCCATGACAAGATTGACTCCATCCAGGTACTTTGGCCCAGCGGCAAAGTTGACGAGTTCAAAGGCGTGCGAGCTGATTACATCTACAAGGTTGTTGAAGATGGCGGTATGCAGGTCATGAAGCGTTTACCCTCACTGAAGCGGCATTCCACCTCTTGAGTGCAGATCGTCCTGAATCTGCGGTGTTTTTGCTCAGGTGTTACCGGTGATGATGGCAACGTTGTTTCCCACCGCGACCACGTGGTAATGGCGCAGATCAGTAAGCTCTACCACGATGCGCGTCACCGCTGGTGTATCTCGAAATTGACTTGCTCGAACTTCGGTCACGAAGCCCGAATGCACCGCCATTCGACTGTGGCCTTCGGCCAGACGAGTATTGGGCAGGTCAATCACCAATCTGGGAGGATCAGTCAACCTTGCAACCTGTGGCGTGACCGGCACGTTGCAGACTATTTGGATCGTAAGGCCATCCACATTGGGGCGTACATCTAAACGCTGCACGATCGCGGGTCCATCTGTTGCCGTTGTTTGCCCGTTTCGGGGATCCGATTGGATAATCGCTTTTGAGTTGAACGCAGACTTATTGCCCGGCCTGGTAGCCGGAATGGCCGATTGCGGCGGTTTGGGATCGGTGGCTGTCTTTACCGGCAAAGGATGACGGCGGTAAAGATTCTGGGCAAGTAAGAGAGCCAAAATAAGTCCACAAGCTACCCATACCGCGTTCCAACCCCACAGCCGCGGCATGACCGGGGATCTTAGCCAAAACCTCCATTGTGGAAGCTCCGGCGGCCCCGGAGGACTTTCCCTGATGGTTTGCTCAAGGGCGGGCTTTCCCTGAAACGACTCACACTCCGGGCAAAATAGCCAATGACTAGGGCACCGAGCTCCACATTTTTGGCACCTGGAGAGTGCAGACTTTTGCACATCGTCTTCATGTAACGGTAAGGTCATGTCGTATTGACGGCTGCCCATCTTTTGTTTGGCTTGTTGTTATTGTCTCTGAGATACTAGCACCAAGCCCCAGCCATGAGTTACCCATTCCATAGTGATCTCGCAGCGGACCTGGTATTTGCCTCTGGATTGTTCCAACGCGATAAAAATTATGCTTCAGCACCTTATTTCCTTGCAAGCAGGTGCAGCCCTGCATTCTAATATATCTGGCTCGAGTTGATTTCCGCTTTGCTCCGAATCCCGCTCTGGTCGCGTGTTGGGAGGGATTTACTCACTCCTGACTGAGGGCGCGTTCATTGTTTCACAACAGGTCCTTTCAACCGTCGTAGGAGATGAATGATTATGGTTGGCCAATATCTTATCGCCCGAATCTCTGGCGTGTTTTTTCTTGCAATCTTCTTTCTTGGTTGTGGAACCACTGGCTACTCTGCGACGTCCGCAGTCGGCTTGTCAGTGAATCAGTTGAACTTCTCAACTCAGGTCGCGGGCACCACCAGCGGCGCAAGGCAGATCACCCTGACAAACCAAACCCAAAGACGATTGACTATTCTAATCAGCGTGAGCGCAGGGTTTGCTCAAAGCAACAACTGCTCTCAGCTCTCCTCAGGCGCCCAATGCACCATTAATGTTGCCTTTGGTCCGTCTGGGGTGGGACCCGTAACTGGTTCTCTGACCGTAACCTCCGCTAGCCGCTTTGGCAGCATTGCTACAACCACCATAAATCTTTCAGGAATCGGTGTTCCACCGGTTGTGATCTCACCCATGGCAACGGCCACATTCGCCGCAAGTGTGGGCAAAACCAGTTCCGCGACCACCCTTACTCTGACGAACTATCAATCCGTTCCATTAACTATCTTCAGCATCGTAAGCAGCGGCAATTTTGTTCAGACCAATAATTGTGGGTCTTCGCTCGCTGCTCTCGCAAGTTGTGCGATTCTGGTCACATTTAGCCCGAAATTCGCGGGAACCGTTCCGGGTGCTTTGACTATCACTGATGACGCGAACGGTAGCCCACATGTGCTGGCCCTTTCCGGAGGCGCCACCGGGTCCCCTGTCTCACCATTAACCTATTCTCCAGCAAGAGTGTCGCTTAGCAATCAGATCGTGGGCACGACCAGCGCGGCGAAGCCAGTTACTGTCACCAATAATGGCCCGGCTCTTACCATAAGCAATGTAACTGCAAGCGGGAATTACTCACAAGATGGCGCGTGCTCCGGAGTGACTCTCTTGACCGGCCAGGCGTGTACGATGAATGTGACGTTTCGTCCCACGATAGATGGAAATACTTCAGGCGCAATTACGCTGACCGACGACGCCGCCACCAGCCCACATGTAGTACAGGCGAGTGGCGTCGGTGTTCTTTCCACGTCACTGTCTTCCTCAAGCTTGAACTTTGGCGGAATGTTGGTAGGCAATACCAGTGCTACGAAATCGACCATTTTGACCAATAACTCGTCTTCACCAGTGAGCATAAGCAGCATCGTGGCCAGTGCGGGTTATTTGCAGAGTAACAATTGCGCTACATCCTTAGGCGCAGGAGCTAGCTGCACTATCAGCGTGAAATTCACCCCGACTCAAGCCGGCACTTTCAATGGTTCCGTTAGTATCGCCTCCAGCGCCAGCTCTCGGCCTCAGATATTGAGTTTGTACGGCACCGGTCTTTTAACCACCTCCCTCAACCCGACCCAGGTGGAGAATGCTGCTGCCGGGGATTCGTCCTGGCAGATCACAAATTTAGCGACACATCGTGAGATCGAGGGATACGCCTCCGAAAGCAGTATTAATCACGGCGAAGCCGTGAACTTATTTGTTAATACAGCAGCACCCACATACGCCCTGGATATTTACCGCTTGGGCTGGTATGGAGGTAGTGGAGCGCGCAGAATGCTCCCCACGATCACCCTGGCAGGGGTGCAGCAGCCAGCACCCTCAATTGATCCGGTCACGCGCATGGTCGAGTGCTCGTGGATCAGTCCTTATACTCTCAACGTCCCGAGTACTTGGCCAAGCGGAGTCTATATGGCCAAACTGACGGCCACTGGAACCGGTAAACAAGCCGGCATCATTTTTGTGGTTCGCGATGACGCGCGTTCTTCCAACATCCTGTTTCAGGTCAGTTTAAATACGGACCAGGCCTATAACGATTGGGGTGGCTATTCTCTGTATACAGTTCCACAGGCATACAAAGTGTCCTTCAATCGTCCATACTTCTCCGCCTACTGGGGACTGGGAGAGTTTCCTCGCTGGGGAATAAATCTCGTGCGCTTCCTTGAGCGAGAGGGATATGACGTCTCCTACGTGGCGGATGTGGACACCCACATCAACGGAAGTCTGCTTCTTAAACATAAGGTATTCGTTTCTGTGCCTCATGACGAGTACTGGTCCGGGCAGATGCGGGACAACGTCGAAGCAGCACGTGCAGCGGGTATTGGTTTGGCATTCTTAGGCGCTAATACCGGATACTGGCAAGTCCGGTTTGAGCCGAGCCCCCTTACGGGAGCCGCAAATCGCACCATGGTGTCCTACAAGAGCGCGGCACTTGATCCGTTCAATAACGATGGCAATCCCAACGACAAGCGACTCGTAACCGTCCGATTCCGTGACTCTCCGGTCAATCGCCCAGAAAACTTGCTGGTGGGGGTTATGTATCAGAGTTCTCACGTCTCTGGAGATGTGGTGCTGTCCGCCGCCTCACATTTTCTTTTTCAGAACACAGGGCTGCGCAATGGCGACCATTTCTTTCAAATGCTCGGCTACGAACTCGATACGCTATTTAGTAATACCCCTGCGGGAACGCAAGTCTTGGCGAGCTCGCCGTACTTCAACGGCACGCAGAGCTTGCTTTCCGATATGACTATTTACACGTCGCCCGCGGGAAGTTTGGTATTCGCCACTGGCACTATGCAATGGGTCTGGGGTCTGGACGACTGGAGGATGACCACAACAATCCATCCCATCCTGGTAGACCCGGCGGTGCAACAGATAACCCGTAATTTATTTAAACAGTTTGGAGCGGTCTCTCCAAGTCAATAGTGCAGCGCTCTTGCTGCATAGAAGTAAAAACGGCCCCGGGGGTCTGCAACAATCCGCCGGGGCCTCTTTGTTGTTATAGGCTAATTTCTTTTTGCTTCCCGCAAAATATACCAAACCCCGTCGGGGCTGGTGTGCAACACGTCGTACTTCCTTCCGATCAGCTGGATCACGGCGGGTGAGATCTCGAAATCTCGCGCTACAAAGAGATAAGGGGGCTGGGCGCGCACCAGATCCTTTTCAACAGCTTTCCACTGCTCACGAAGCAACGTGTCGGGCGACCATCCATTGAAGGGAATCGCCTGGTTGCGTTCGGACATCAGGTAAAAAACCGGATCGCCGAATACGAAGATGTCACCGGGCAAGCTGTCAGGCAGCAGCAAGAATCCAACCTCCTCATGGGCGGTAGCGTAGTAGGAATCAATCTTGCCCTGTAACTTAATACGATCGTCCGCACTTAAAGCGAAGTGGTGGTGTGCTAACTGAAGGGCCTCCATGGCCCAGGAACTCGCTATCGGGGAAAACAGCAAGACTAGAGCCGCCACAAGAGCAAACCGCAGATGGGGGCGGGCCAAAGATGTTCCGCTGTCTCTCAGATGAATCCACAGGACTTCTATCCCCTTGCTAGCAAGAATACCCAGTGGAACAAAAAGCAGCATGTAATGGTAATCCCACCAGGAGTAGCGTTGCAGAATGATCACGAACAGCCCCGCGCCTAACCACAGGACCAGGTTGATGGTCAGAGGGTCTCGACTGCGCCGTAGGCTCGCCCAAGCGCCAACGAACCCCAGGGCAAGCAACGGCGCGAAACGATCCAGGAACCACTGAAAGCCAACTAACAACTGTCCGATGCGTTGCTTCCAAGGCAGCTCGCGAGCAGCCTCGCGGGGAAAATCCCAGGTCGCATATATTAGATTTGCCAGATCGTGTATTCGTGCGAAATACGCCACGGTCAGGCCGATGCTTATCAAAAGGCCGAGGCAGATCGGCACGATGTAGGAGGTCAAGAACTTAACTGGCTCGTGGCGGTGGCGGGCAAACGCCCACCAACAGCTGGCCGCCCAAAAGCAACCTACGATCGGCAAGAAGAACAATTTGAACAGCAGGACAATTCCCCCAAAAATGCCTGACAATAGCAGCCCCAGCCATGATGCTTTTTCTCTTTGCACAGAATCCGCAGCGAACCAGGCCGTCAGGAACATCGGAAGACCAACCAGGCTTTCCACCTGCGTGAGCTGGTTATGCCCGCTGCCGTAATACACGCCCACGGTCAGAATGGGGACCAGGGCGGAGAAGTGCCTGATTTGGAAGTAAGGTCTAAGAGCAAAGATCAATACTACGCAAAACACCAGCATGTACAGCAGTTCAAACGTGTGAATCCCAACTTCTGTAAAGCCTAAGAGCTTGCCGGCGGTGACGTAGAACCAATAAATGGCGGGCTGTTTGGCGTCCCAGAAATCGCGATACAGCACCGCACCCTTAGCCATGCTGCGCGCGCCCACAGCAAACAGAGCTTGATCTCCACCAAAGGGATAAGCAAGGTGAATCAGCCCCAGCAGCGCTACAGACAAAAGGGAGACTACATGCACCCCGCTATAAGTGCGCGGTGAGCTACTCATACGAGGCCTGATAGAGCTGTAGCTTTGTTATGCACGGTCTCGCCCTGGATGGAGATATCCAGAAGAGCAAGAAATTCGATAGAAGCCCAAGACACTCACATCAACAATGTAGCGCAGAAGGCGGTCCCTATGTGTTGACGATGTGGCCACTACAAGCTGTGTGCATCACTGCATCTGACTGGGATCACAAAGTCCATTCTGAGGTTGTACGGGCGGTGTTGGCGGAATTTGCCAGGGAACATTGACAAAGTCGAAGAACTCGGTCATGTCAATGCTGCTCTTGTCGCGTTCGGTGAGATTTGGCAAGTTAAACCGAGTTTCGATCAGCTTCAGGATGGCGGTGTAGTCGGTGGGAGTGTGCGAAACGTAATGAGGTTTCGTAAACGGTGAAATCACCATGAGCGGCACCCGGAACCCGGTGTACTCAAACCGACAGGTCGGACTCGGATTGATACTTCCATCTGGTTGCCAACAGAGCAGGGCAGGATGCTGTGAGTTAGGCGCCAGGTCCACGGGCAAAATGCCGTCGGGATTGGGAGCAGGAATTGGCGGCACGTGATCATAGAGCGCCCCGCCTTCGTCGAAGGTCCATATAAATGCTGAATCCTCCCACGAGCTGCTCTTCATGAGGGCATTGATTATTTTGGCAACTTCCGCAGCGCCAGCCTGGATGCTGGTGTTCTCCCGGGGGTGTTCGTCAGACCAGCCGGTAGTTTCGATGAGCGCGACTGACGGCAGGGTATCGTTGTCGAGATCAGTAAAATATTGCGCTATTGGAACAATATTCGCGAGGTGCTGCTTCTCGAACGGTTGAAAATTGTCCAGGAAGGTGTTGCTCCCAATGGTGTAAACCTTCCAGGAGATTCCGTTCTCTTCCAGCAGTTCGAAGATAGTTTTATTAGTCAAAGGTTTCGTGGGTATGTCAGTGTACCCAGCCGAAGTTCCGGAAAGAACGTACAAACGATTGCTATTGGTTCGTGACAACACCGGCGCGAACCAACGGTCTGAAGTCGCGAACTGTGACGCCATGTAATAGTAATAGGGCAAATCACTCGCGTCATAGTAGCCCATAGCTCTAATGCCTTGGGGATCTATGACCGCCAACATTGAGGCTCTTAGAACAAACCCGTCAAGAGTGGCCGTTTCAGAAACTGGTTGCCGGCGATTGTAATCAGCGTGGCTGGAATTCCAATTCGCCGTCACATTTTCCATGCACATGGTTTTGAAATGAAATGCGTATACCGCGCTTTTTCCATCAGCACTCGGGTTAAACGCGCCTGCAGGCATCCCGTCTACATCGGTTGGCAATCCCTGGGCAGCTCGATAATCATTTAAGTGGCCAAAATAAGTGTCAAACGAACGGTTCTCCTGCAGCATGAAAATAATATGGTTAATTGCCTCGATCCCGGCACGTTTCACCTTCACCTTGACTGACGCTCTGGCCGTCCCTCCAGGGCCCGTAGCGGTCGCTGTGTAGGTGGTGTCGCTACTTGGAGACACGTCGATGGATCCATCCGGACCAACCGTTCCGATCCCGGGAGTCAAGCTTATGGATGTGGCTCCTGCACTCGACCATGTCAATTTTGAGGACTTGCCCGGTGTAATGCTGTCTGGGCTGGCGGAGATCTGGACTGTCACCTTGGCGTCTACCGTCAGGGTTGCGCCCGCGGAGGTGGTTCCTCCTGGCCCTTTCGCGGTCGCTTGATAATGAGTTGTTGCCGTGGGGGAGACTTCCATGGATCCACTGGTCGCAACCGGTCCGATGCCCTGGTCGATTGAAACTGAGGTTGCATCCTTGGAACTCCACGTCAGGGCGGCCTTGGAACCACTCACAATGGCGCCCGGCTGCACTGCCACTGAAACGCTTGGAGCCGCCGCTGGTGGCGGTTGGGGGGCTGGTGTAGGACCGGGAGGGGTATTACTGCCTCCTCCGCCTCCGCACCCTGACAGAATTACCAGCAACGCCAAAGTGGTGATACTAAAACCTGACTTGTATCGCATTGGGTACTCCAGAAGAAACTATTCGATCACCGAGGCGGCCCAGAAATCTGATAGATGAGTCAACCAGAGTAGCTGTTGCCTGGAGCTAAGGTGTGGTGGAGGCGGCTTCCAGGGCACGGCGATGCCCTTTTGATGGACACGGGGTCTTTCGTCGGGTTTACCGATTGTAAAGAGGGGAGCGGTTCCCCGAAGCAGGGGACAGGCAACCGGATTGTCCGTTCCGTCCCCGTCTGCGGGCGGGCCGTCGTTGAAAGCTGCCGCCGCAGGGCGGCAGCTTTCGGTCTATTACAGCGACGTTAGTGACAATCAGAACACTGCTTTTCGCCCAACCCGATCACTGGCTGAGTGGGGTCCGCAGAGATGAAGATGGCCTCTGACTGGTTTACCTGGTGCAGTCGAAGGGGGACGGTTCCAAGACCGGTCATTGACGCCGTTCCGTGCCCGTCGGAGCCGACCGAGTATGTGCCGGTCAACGGGACGGCTGCATTCATCGCGCTACCTACATTCACGTCCTCTTTTCCGCCGAACGTCCCCGTGCCGCTGAAGTTTACTCGGGCCAAAGCCGCCGATGACACGCTACCCGAGGTACCGGTAAGCGCCAACGCAAAGTTGCCTTGCAGGGAGGTGTTTGAGAACGGCAGACCTTTTTGGGAAAGAGCAACGCCACCCGCTACTACGCCCGTGTCCAATGCCATGAATTGTGCATTGCCGACGGAGGCCAGCCAAAAGACAAAGTTCACCGTTCCAGCCGAGCTCGTGAATGAAGCTGTTCCTCGTCCATTTGCATCCACGTTGTAAACTCCGGACAACGAAGCCCCGTCTGTGAAAACACCCTGATAGGTCTGGTCCAGGACGCCATTCAGAATTGTGCCAGCCCCGTCGGTGTCGAACCGAGCGGCCGAAACAAAGGGTGACTCGTTGCATGGGTCAACCCCGCTTAGCAGGACAGCGGTCGAACCCAGAGATGAGTTGCTGTAGGGAATATTCTGTTGGGCCACTGCGACCCCGGCCTCAATAAGGCCAGGATTCGGGTCAATACTGACCAACTCAATCTTACTGCGGTCCACAATATAAAACGCGTATGCCTTACTGCCCCACGAATTCGTGAGGTTTAGCTGGCCTCGGCCGTTGGCACCCAGTACGTAGGTGGCGCTGAATGGCAGAGTCGCCTGCGTCGAGCCTTCATTCAGATCTTCCGTGCCTGAGGCCGCTCCGGAACCCGCGAATACCAGTTGACCGACACTCGACATCGACTGCCTGGTAGTAGGTGTAATCGCCTGCCCCTGGAACCCAAAGACATAGGTACCGGCGACATCGGATATAGCAGTGGGATCTTGCTGCAATATTGCTCCCGAGCTGACGGAGGAGCTGTCAAATTGGATCATCTGGCCGCCCTTGCTTGAGGCGAGCACAAAACTAAAAGTCGCACTTCCGGACCCATTGGAAATAGTCGCAACGCCCCGGCCGTCGGACCCGACCGAATAAGTCCCTGAGACCGCCAGGTTCGTGGTAGGACCATCAACGGAGCTATTTCTATCCTCTATACCGTCAACGATCCCTCCCATTCCGTCGCTTTTGAGGACGCCACCCGCAAAGGTGAACCCGGCTGCATCAACCACGACCGCACTGAATACATATGATCCTTTGAGGCTGGCATTTGAAAACACAGTCGAGACACGCGCGGCAGCCGATTTTGTCTGGTCCGCCTTAAGTGTCACTTTAACCTCCACCTGCCCTGCGGCCGGCGGGGACGAAGGCGCGGTATACAAGCCCTTGTTCGAGACTGTTCCCACAATCGCATTTCCGCCAGGCACTCCATTGACCGTCCAGATCAATGAACTCTTGGATGGAGTCGCCTTGGCCGTAAACTGTTGCTGCGCTCCCGCTGGAACCGTGACCGACGTTGGAGAGACGGCTATGCTCGCCGCTTGCGGAGGTGGCGCTGGTGGTGGCGTGGGGCCGGGACTGTTTGAACTGGATCCCCCTCCGCTACACGCTGTGTTTCCAATCAACAACAACCCGGCGGCTAACGCCAGGCATACAGAGATGTGACGCGTCATCGCTTAGAACTCCTTGGAAGATAGGTGGAGCATCAACCCAGGGGGATGGTGGGCTGAATCCAGACAACCAAGCGAGGTGCAATTAGATTGCCAGCGCTGGTGAACCGAAATGGTTGCAATTTCTGCATTTTGCGTTGCAGGCAAAATCACCCCATCGCAGTGTTTTGCACACTGCATGGGACCGAGGCATGTTGCAAAACATGCCGGAGATGCTATCTCCCATGATTCACCGCTCACTACCTAAGAAAGCGGCGTAAAAGCCACTGAAACCTTGGGAACTGGCTACAAACCGAGGCTTTCTCGGGCGAAGCTCGGCGAATTAAAAGATTCCTCTACCTAATACCCTACTTATACAGTAGGATATCTAGACTTAATCCCAATTTCCCATGAAGGTCTCACAAAAAGGTCTTTACGCGCTGCAGGCCCTCATCATGTTGTCCCGGCACTACGACCAGGGCGCGATTCGTATTCACGACATCGCCCAGGAAGAAGACCTTCCGGAGAAATTTCTAGAGTTGATTTTGCTTCAGTTGAAGAACGCGCGGCTTGTTGAAAGCGTGCGTGGAGCCCGCGGCGGCTACCAGCTCCGGCGTCCTCCGTCCGAGATTGTATTGAGTGAGGTCATTCGTATCATTGACGGTCCGCTTGCCCCGTTCGGCGACGTCACCTCGTTGCAGCACTTGATTGATGAAGATAAAGAGCACCGGGCGCTGTATCGCGTATTCATGGATGTTCGCAATGCTGCCGCTGACATTCTAGAGAACACCTCGCTGGCAGATGTAGCGGGCACTGACCGTAGTGGCACGCCAGCCAGGTTGAAGAAGGGAAGTCGTGTGAAGGTAAGCGTGGCGCATCGCTGATTAGCGTTCCGCCCGGAAGCTGCCCGTTGACGAGGCAAATTGTGCGATTGGTTCTTGCCAACTTGGTTTATCTGGTCGTCGTCATAGGCCTGCCTGCCTTCGGTCAGACCGTCGTCCGTATCGGCGCTTTTGCCAACATCACACATGCGCAGGCCATGGTAGGAAAGAATCAGGGCTGGTTCGAGCGCGGTATGGGGCCCGGGGCTCGAGTGGACTGGAAAATCTTTACTGCCGGCCCTTCCGCTATTGAAGCCCTCTTTGCCGGTGCGCTCGACATTACTTACATCGGTCCGAACCCCGCCATTACCGGCTACATTCGCTCCAACGGCGAAGCTCTGCGCGTCGTTGCAGGAGCCGCCGGTGGAGGCGCCGCGCTCATTGTTCGCGCTGACTCAGGCATCCAAAAGCCGGCGGACTTTCATGGCAAGAAAGTAGCGTCTCCGCAACTTGCAAACACGCAGGACATTGCCTTGCGGGCATGGCTGCGCTCACAAAATCTTAAGCCGCGCGAGAAGGGCGGTGACGTCCAGGTCTTGCCCATTGCCAACGCAGACCAACTCAATCTTTTTCTGAAAAAACAACTGGACGCCGCCTGGGCCCCGGAGCCCTGGGCGACGAGGCTGATCCACGAGGGTGGTGGTCGGCTATTTCTTGATGAGCGGACACTCTGGCCGAAGGGGGAATTTGTGACTGCGTTGGTGGTGGTTAACACCAAGTTTCTCCATGAGCATCCCGACATGGTGGAGAACTTCATCCGGACGCACGTAGCCTTGACTGACTGGATTAACCATCATCTGCCGGAGAGTAAACGTGCGCTGAACCAGGAAATTCAGAAGCTGACGGGCGCAGCCCTCGCGGACGCAGTGTTGGACGAGGCCTTCTCTCGCATTAGAGTGACTTACGATCCGCTTCGATCTTCGCTATCAACTTCAGCCCGAATGGCCTACGAACAAGGCTTTCTGGGCAAAGCTAATCCGGACTTATCAGGCTTGTGCGATCTTTCGATCTTAGACAAGGTACTTAAAGAGAAGGGAAGAGCCGCAATCCGATGATCCGACAAAGTCAACGATGGGCATCCGCCGCTCGAGCCGACGACAGCCCCGATGGGCAAATTCGACCTGCGGCGGAGCCAACCACCGCTACCCCAGTTCAAGCTGCTCCGCAGAGCACGCCCAAAATTTCGCTGCAGAATATTTCTCAGTCATACCGCTCACAGAACAACGGCGATTTGGTCGCTCTTGCCAATATCAACCTCGAGGTGAACCCTGGCGAGTTTCTTTGCATTGTCGGGCCTTCTGGCTGCGGAAAGTCAACCTTGCTCCATGTGCTCGCCGGCCTCATTCAACCTACGGCTGGCACTACCCTGATGGACGGTCAACCGGTGACCGGCCCCGGTACCAACCGCATCATGATTTTTCAGGAACTAGGTCTCTTTCCTTGGCTCACCGTCCTCGACAACGTCGAATTCGGTATGCGAGTGGCAGGCGTTCGCAAGCATCAGCGTCGCGCTGCCGCGCGCGAGTATCTCCGTCTGGTACATCTCTCCAAATTCGAAGAGAGTTACATCCACCAGCTATCTGGGGGAATGCGTCAACGTGTGGCTTTGGCTCGCGCACTGGCCGCCGAGCCGGATGTCTTGTTGATGGACGAGCCATTCGCGGCCCTGGACGCTCAAACTCGCGACTTGCTTCACGATGAGTTGGAACGCATCTGGTCGGAAACCGGCCGGACCATCGTTTTCGTCACCCACAACGTTCGCGAAGCCGTCCGCCTTGGAGACCGGGTTGTCCTCATGACGTTTCGTCCCGGGCGGGTAAAGAGTCAGTTCAAGATCGACTTGCCTCGTCCACGCCATCTCGAAGACACGGTAGTAGCAACCACGGCGGGCGACATCCTGGATGAGTTGCGTGAGGAGATCAACAAATCCTTGGAGGCCGAGTACCATGAAGCGCATAACTAGGCAGGTGCTCTTTTATGCCGCTCTGCTCGCCATCTGGGTAGTGATCGCAAGATTAAAGATATGGCCTCCGTACCTGGTACCGACCCCGAAAGGTGTCTGGGATTCGCTGGTCAGCGGTTTCTCCGACCGCACCTTCTGGATCGCCATTGAAGTGAGCATGCGGCGCATTGCCATTGGCTATGGCATCTCCGTCGTGCTTGGCATGGTGTTGGGGCTGGTTCTCGCCAGCAGCAGATTTTTGGAAGAAACCGTTGGCGGACTGCTCGTCAGCCTGCAAAGCTTGCCAAGTATCTGCTGGTTACCGCTCGCTGTTTTATGGTTCGGTTTGAGCGAGAAAGCCATAATTTTCGTGATCGTTATGGGCTCTCTCCTTTCCATAACCATCAGCATGGAAGACGCTCGCCACCAGATGCCCAAAATCTATGGAATGGCCGGACGAAACCTCGGGGCTGGTGGCCTTAAGCTCTTCCTCTATGTGCTTCTGCCCGCCAGTCTTCCTTACCTGGTCTCTGGATTGAAACAAGGTTGGGCATTCGCCTGGCGCTCTCTCATTTCCGGCGAGATGATATTCGTCAGCCTCGGTCTGGGTCAGTTGCTGATGATGGGACGCGATCTCAATGACATGAGCCGCGTCATTGCGGTCATGGGATTGATTGTCGGAATTGGCTACATTGTGGACGGGCTGCTATTCCGCTCGTTTGAGCGACGCCTGGAAGAAAAGTGGGGATCGGCGGCGGCTCGCTAACGCGGTTCTCAGCTTAGAGAAGAAGAAAGAGGGACACCCGGGTGTCCCTCTCCTTCAACCCTGTCAATAGCAGAATTTGCTGACGTGGTTGTTCGACTCTGCATTGCTCAAGCCGCCATATGTGCCGAGACGGACGTTATTAGTGTGTCCCACATACGCGCAGCTCGTTCCCACGCCGGCGGCTCCATGGCTGCTGATTCCCAGAAAATCGCCCAGCCCGGCGCCAAACCCGAAGGTTGTGAAGTTTGCATCCCCTTCTGGCGAGTCAGCGGTAGAAGTAATGGCCACTACCGCACCTGGTGTGGTGGAAGCGTTGGGTATTTGCTTCATATCAACCACGGTCCGGTTCTTGAAACGGACGGTATCAGGTGTGTGGTAATAGGCCACGTCGGTTATGTTCTGTCCATTGTCGACAGTGATCGCCGGGTCAAACTCGTGGGCACTAGAGGTGGCGTCGAGGGCGGTCACCGCTGCCCAGGTAGTTCCAAGGTCAGTGGAGGTTCTCATGGATATGTCCGCGTCTGGACACGCCGAACCGGGAATGACAATAACATTTGCCTTGCAACGGGTCCAGACAACGAATGTTGTCTGCCCAGTCGTACTGTCCGCGCGGTTGGCGTGGGTTGGTATGGTATTAACGTTTAGTCCTGCGTTGCCCATGAGCTGTCCTGCAAACCCGAAGGTCCGGCCTACGGTCAAGGGATTGGCTTCCGTGACCACCGCAATGGGTGATCCGCAGGTGGGGGCTACTGGAGCGCCCTTGGGAGTGCATTTTACAAGTCTGATTGCCACATTTGGCATGCCGGTAGAGGGGTTATAACCAAATGCTCCGTAAACTACCGTAATGGTGCCTGCGTTTGGGCCACCCGGAGGCACTACCGAGACGCTGCTGAATTGAGCTCCCGTATCGGCGGCACTGCTGATGGTTTTTGTCGGTGAGCAATTCGCCAGTGTCGCGAACGCCTTGGTGCAAGCCGTCAGGTGAATTTCCGTCGTATAGCCAATTGCGTCTAAAGCTGTATTTGAGACGTAAATGTCTCCCGCCCCGACACCGCTTGCTCGCTGGTCTTGGGCTAAGCCGGGGAAATCCACATTTTCGTCGTCTGTCGCGCTTACGATAACTGCAGCTCCACCGGTAGTGGCACAAATAGTACTTTGCGCCAATGATAGTGTTCCTGGCGGACAGTTGGTCGTGTTGGTTAGTTCAGCCGTGGGGATCCGCCGCAGACCAACCCCGGCTACTTGGTTGCCAAGCCGCAAATCCGCGATTATGAATTGTCCGTTTGCGGGATCAGCCAGTACCCGAGATAGACCCATGCTCCGCGCTATATCTGTAGAGAGGAGTGGGCTCGTAATCGTGGGATTGCCCATTTCAAAATCTGTGTTCGCAGGGCTGGCCGGCGGTCCAGCGTAGCAAGCAGCGTTGGGGTCGCGGTGAACAAAGATACTTCCCGCGTTTCCTGGCCCAGCCAATCCACGCGCATCGTTAGCGGTCTCCACAACCAAATCCAGATTTCCGGTACCGGTGGGAAAGAAGTTCCGGATATGATCTATGGATTCGCTATTCTGAGGGAGCGCGTTCGCTGCTCCCTCAAAGTTCATTTGTGTACCCGAGGTCGTCCCGCAGCCAACTAATGCGAGCGGCACGGCCGTTCTTCCACTGGGGCTCTTCAGCACCGGACTCTGTGGATAGGATGCGAGCAATTCTGGGTGGAACCGCGATAGCAAGGCACGTGCGTTAGGTGCCGGAGAATGCAACAAGACCTGGCCCCCCTGCTGGGAGGCAAAAAACGCGAGTCGGGAAGAGACTGGCGCGACATAATACTGAAACACCCCCGGATTGCCCTGCGCAACCACTATGGGTCCGCATAACACCAGGGCCAAAAAGAAGACCACATTTCGTGACCGCATTTTTCCTCCTTAATCTATTTATCTTCGTTCTGAACTTCTTGTAACAGCGAGGCTGCAGCGGAACTCACGGCCTCGTCTCCATCTTGCAGCGCCGTGGAAATCAAAGACTTGTCTTTCGCCCCTACACTGGAGATCAACATCAATCGAATGGCAGGATCTGGATCGTGAAGCAGCGGCCGCAGGTAACTCATCGCCTCTGGACTATCCAGCCGCGCCAGTCCTTGGAGAGCAGCCATGCGGACTTGAACATCAGAGTCCCCAAGAGCATTGTTGAGCGTGGTCAGGTAGCTTCGATCGTCAGTTAGACCAGATTGTTGCAACAGTTGAAGGGCTTCAAGTCGGGTGGATGGCTGCTCGCTCTCTGCCGCTGCGAATAGGGCCTCTTTTGCGGCATCAGCGTTCACCGATTTTAGCGCTTCGTAAGCGTTGCTCTGAAGCACTGGATCCGAATCCAGAACGGCGGTGGCGAGTGCTTCCTGGTCCCGCTTTGTAATAGAGCTCGCCAGGGAGTCGAATTTTTCTGTGGGGTCAAGCTCGAACGTTTGCTGAACTTCCTCAGCTTCCGGTTCCGACTCGTCAAGTCGTTCTCCCGAATCCATCTGTTCGGCAACCGCATTTGCTTCCACTGAAACTCCCGATTCAGACAAGTCCCTCGCTGGCAGACGAATCATCCCTTTATGGGCAACGTGAGATTCTCTCCGTATCCAGAGCTGAGATGTTTCTAAAGAATGTGACAGGTCACCAACGATAATGAAGTCAACTCCTTCGAGCAAAGCGTTGAGGGCGGATTGTAAAGGTACCTTCTCAAGCTGAAGGGAAGTGGTCCCCAACGGCTTCTCCAAGCCGTGCATACGTAGACCCGTCTTGCGCGCCACTTCGCGAAGCACCGCAGTGACAGGAATTGTCGTTGCACAAATACTCAGCTGCTGGTTCGTCCACTCGACCGATAAGGAATTTGGTCCGCTTTTACAGATTGCGTCGGCGTTCGCGGTCACAACGACACCAGTCGCTATGGCGGTCAAGAATGCACACCGGATCAGTCGGAGCAATTCAATAACTCCTTCAATAGTGCTGCACGATAGCTCCTGGCGCGCAGATAAAATTAGGCTGAACGCCGGAGCGGAGAAGCACTTCTCTAGTTGGTGAGCCTGAAAAGCGCGAGGAATATACGTCAAAGAAACGGCGCTGTAAAGATGCAATTATTTGCACACTTACAGTTGGCGGTCAGCTGAAAGAGGCATCACATCGGGCTTTCGGCGGGAGCCGAATTGTCAGGGCAAGTTCAGCGATGCGAGCTTGCCTGGATCCAGATATGTTCCTTCCCATCGCAGCGACCAGTGAAAGTGCGGCCCCGTAACCCGCCCGGTTGCGCCGCTGAGGCCAAGTACCTGTCCTCGAGAGACTCTCTGGCCTTCCTTCACCTTTAACCTGGAGAAATGCATGTAAAGGGTCATGAGTCCCTGGCCGTGGTCCACCACCACGCACCGGCCTTCGAAATAGAGCCTGCGTGCGAGAAGGACGGTCCCGGAATTGGCGGCAACGATCGGGGTACCCGGAGACGCATGAAAATCCAAGCCCAAGTGTCGGGTTTGCAATTTCCCGTTGAAGACTCGATTGACACCGAAGACCTCAGAGACGGCGGTGTTCACTGGAACCATGAATGGCTGGCTCCATAACTGCTGGTCGCTGCTGCGAGCGAACGCGCGATGCTTGATCGCTTCTTCCTTCTTGACCCGCTGAGCTTGTCTCTTATTTGGGACAACGAACTTGCGCTGGACCGTCAATGTCACCGTGGGGTAGGCGGCTGTGCTTACCTGCAGGCTGCCCTCATAAATAACGGGGGAGCCTGCGGCGGTTTCTCCCCTCAGCTTGAGAGGATAAGAACCGGCTGCAGTGGTAATGTCCACCCCGAAAAAGCCGTACCACGACCTGCTGGCGGAATCGAACCGGAGGTGGAGATCATGACCCAGCCACGACCCACTCAGATTTCTCAGGTCGATGGAAGGGATTACTCGCAAGATCGCAGGGGCCCCGTTGACCAGAGTTTCTGGCTCAGGACGCACTTGCCAACTCGGCGCAGGGGCTACCTGCCCGGCCAGAGACAGGGCGCCCCAAACAAGGACCCACAAAAAAACTAGGAAAACGCCGACCCGCGACACTCTTCCACTGTACCGCAACTGAAGATGTAAACCAGTAAGGGTATCCCGTTTGACAAGGCACACTTCTGAGTGTGCTCGTCAAAAGCAAATCAGACTCGGGAACGAGATGCCGGGGCTCGCGTGTAACCCAACAGGTAGATGGGACGAGTTGACTCCCTCTTACTTAGGCGGTCCCGCTTTCTGTTCCATGTGCTTGCGGATCCGGCGTACTTCCATGAAGGTCAGGGATGTGGTGACGGCAATCAAACTCCCGAACATGATCTCGAGAATCAGGCTGTCCATTGTTTCTCCTCGTCGCAGCTTGAGCCAACTCGTATGGCCCGACGCAGGCTACAGTTTAGAGTGCCCGCCCGCCACGAGTAATAACTGCCAAGGTGCACGAGCAAATTTAGACGGCGGTAGGCGTCCAGCGGTTCAGCACCGGACCACGTTTTTGGCTTGCATGCCCCGGGTTGCGTTCCGCGTGTCAACTACCAGCTGTGACTCACGCACGATGCGCGCATAATCGTAGTCAGAGTGGTCGGTAACGATAAGAACGCAGTCGTAGTCACTCAGATTCTCCAGGGAAACTCTTTGCATCTGCAGGTTGTATTTACGTCCGCGGCCGACTACCGGAAAGTAGGGATCGTGATAGCTCACCTCCGCCCCCTCTTTACGGAGCAGTTCGATAATGGTCAGAGACGGTGATTCGCGCAGGTCGTCAATATCCTTTTTATATGCCACTCCAAGGACCAACACCTTCGACCCGTTCACCGATTTCTTCCGCGCGTTCAGCGCGTCGGAAACCGAGCGCAGCACATGATACGGCATCGAGGTATTGATCTCGCCCGCCAACTCGATGAAGCGAGTCTGAAAATCGAATTGGCGCGCCTTCCACGACAAGTAAAAAGGATCTACCGGGATGCAGTGTCCTCCCAGCCCTGGTCCGGGATAGAACGGTTGGAACCCGAATGGCTTGGTGGAGGCCGCCTCGATCACCTCCCAGATGTCCACTCCCATCCGCAGGCATAGCAGTTTGAGTTCATTTACCAGCGCAATATTGACGCAACGGTAGATATTTTCTAAGAGCTTTGTCATCTCGGCTGCCGCTGGCGACGAGACCCTGACCACGCGATTGAAAATAGATCCGTAAACTGCGGTGGCCAGCTCGGCAGCCTCTGGCTCTAAACCTCCCACCACTTTCGGTATATCGCGGCGGGACACACTGTTATTACCGGGATCTTCTCTCTCGGGCGAGAAAGCCAGATAGAACTGTCCTTCCGATCCCGCCCGGACCGCTTTCAAGCCGCGCCCATTGTTCTGCTCCAAAATCGGCAGCAGCACTTCGTCAGTGGTACCGGGATACGTAGTGCTCTCCAAAATTACAAGGTGTCCCGGCCGGAGGTGCGGGGCAATAGAGTCGCCGGTTGAAGTGATGTAGCTCAAATCAGGTTCGCGATGCTCATCGAGCGGCGTGGGAACGCAGATGATGATCGCATCTACATCCCGCAGGCTCGCGAAATCCGCAGTGGCTGAGAAACCCTTCCCTCGGGCGAATTGAATTTCGTCTGGGGTGATGCGATGTATATAAGAGCCTCCTGTATTCAGGGTCTGCACTTTCCGGTCGTCAATGTCGAATCCTGTCACGGGAAATCCCTGCTCGCTGAATAACAAAGCCAGAGGAAGCCCCACGTATCCCAATCCGATCACACCGATGCCGGCCGTGCGACTCTCAATCGCCGAGATGAGCTGTGACCTTTTAGACGTGAGTGGCTGCAGAGTCATAAAGGATCCGACCTCCGTTATATTTTCCGCTCTTAAACAGGAACACAACAATTCTAAATGGTGCGGCAAGCAATCGACTCTCGCCGGAGTTTTCGCTTGTTCAAGAACCAGAAACCGGAGCAACCGGGGGTATAGGTTGGCCTGCCAGGATGGCGCGTGGGTGGTCTTCCAGCAAGGCATGTGCGCGCGCTTCCCCAAATTTCTTTGCCACGGCTTGCCGCGCCGCGGAAAGTAGCGGGGGCCGCTGTTTAATGTCATGCGCGTCGCTTGCCAGCACGTGCACCGCCCCGCGCTCCAACAACCACAACGCGCTCCGGCGCGCCACACCGCCCCAGGCGCCTGTGAGCGCAGAGGCGGTGACCTGGGTCAGGCATCCCTGTTCTACAAATTCCATGATCTTCGTGGGATTCCGCTGCAAAATTGGATTTCGCTCGGGGTGAGCGATGATAGGCACGAGCCCCCTCGATCGCAGCCGAACCAGCGAATCGTTTATTGCCGGCGGTAATCCATAACTGCTTAGTTCCACCAACAGATAACCCGTCTGCCCAATGATAAAGTTACGCGGATTGGCCAGCGCGCTCTCCAGGTTATCGTAGGACAGGAACAGTTCACATCCCAGGCTAAACCTGAGTTTGGGGTCGCTGCGCTGTCGCAGAAGGTCGAGCGCTGCCTGTGCCTGCTTGCGATCGTATGCGTAGCGGTCATTCGCGTGGGGTGTCGCCACGATATGCTCGACACCATCTTCCCCAGCCAGACGACACATCTCTAACGCAATTTCCCAGGATTTAGGTCCATCATCCAGGAAAGGCAATATGTGACAGTGGATGTCAACCATCAGTGTGCCGGAATTGTTGATCATAGCACCTGGCAGAAGGATCTCTTAATGTATTCGGACTCATAGCGCCCAGTAGCATGCCGCGGAAATGGTCCCTTGCAGCCAGCCGCCCACAACTCTCCTGGGGAAGGCCAAACCTTTTAATTGTTGCCTGGCGACAGGCACAGATGTTGTTGGGGATGAAGTTACAGATTCAGAACACTGGCATTATATATACGTGCTTGGAGTCCCGTGGTGCCAAGGTGCGCACGTTCAAACAGTGATATCAAATGCTGACACTATGTACTCATTCACTGTGAGCGTTCGCAGCTAAATTCATATCGCGTTCACAATCAGGCACTCCCTAAGTGCAAAGTGTTGCAGTTCTATGCTCGGAGATTGCGTATGCGCTTCGAGCGCTTGACAAGGGGAAGGTAATCCAGAAAACTGGCGTCAGTCGCGGGTTGCGGCGGACAACAGCCCAGGCTTTTCTGATCTCCAACATAGCGCTAGCAGCATTTCGCCCGTCTTGCAGGATTGCTTGGGCGCCGAATTAACCATAATGGTGGTGGTTGTTTGAAGGAGACTTGTGCCTTTAATGAGAGTAGTACTGTTGCTTTGTTCGATCGTTGCCTGCTCCGCTCATTATCAGAATGCACTCATTAGCTTTGTCAACACGACGTTTGCTTCCGCAACGCTTTCGCTAGTGCACATTGCTGGGAACGTTCTGAACGGTACTTTGACTCCTGCCAGCTCGGCCGGCGAAAGTCAGTCCGCGATTGCCCCGGCTACAGACGTCGATCTTGTAGGGGTGTTTACATATCGCAACGATAATTCCCGGTCTGGCCTGAACTCCCGCGAAACGGTGTTGACTCCTAAGACTGTAAACTCTTCTCGCTTCGGGAAATTATTTACCTACACCGTGGACGGCTACGTCTACGCCCAACCGCTGTACGTCTCGAACGTCGATATCCCAAATCAAGGCGTGCACAATGTGGTGTATGTGGCTACTGAAAACAACAGCGTGTACGCTTTTGACGCCGAGGGTAAGAACAGTACGCCGCTCTGGTACAAAAACCTTAACAATGCAGCAACCGGATCAACACCGGTGCCCTGCGCTGACGTTCACATGTGCAGCACTGCCGCCAGCATTGGGATTACCGCGACTCCCGTCATCTCGCCCGGCACCAATACTATGTACGTCGTCGCGCGTTTTAAGATGAACGGCAAATATATTCACCGTATTCACGCTTTAGACATCAGAACCGGCTTTCATGCAATGTGGGGCTCGAAGCTCATTCAGGCTACGGTATCTGGCAACGGAGAAGGCGGAAACGGCAGTACCGTTTCTTTTAATGGCTTGACGTCCAATAACCGCGCTGCCCTGCTGCGATTAAATGGCGTGGTTTACGTGGCTTTTGGTTCGCCCGACGACGTTCATCCGTATCACGGTTGGATAATCGGTTACGCTCCTAACAATACGACTAAAACGCTGGATACTGTCGCGGTGTTCAATCCAACTCCTAACGGGCAAGCTGCGGGCATTTGGAGTCCCGCCGCCCTTGCCGCCGATGCGCAAGGAAATATGTTTTGCAGTGTTGGGCAAGGCACGTGGGATGTTCCTAATGCCAACTTAGGGGACAGCTTCCTGCGTCTTACCACCAACGGTGGCGTTTTGCAGGTGGCCGATTACTTCACCCCGTTTAACCAATCCATTCTCGATGCTCAAGATCTTGACGTTGGGTCTGGCGGTACACTTCTTTTGCCTTCAAAACCAGGAACCCCTCATCCCGACTTGATAGTGGCCGGAGGAAAAGAGGGTCGTGTTTACCTTCTCGATCGTCAAAACCTGGGTCACTTCCAGCCCGGCAGTGACAGCCAGATTGTGCAGTCCATAAGCGGTCAGTTTCCTAATGGTGTCTACACCACTCCTGCCTATTTTGCCGGAAGAGTTTACATTGGAGGGTCCGCAACTACACTGAAGGCCTTCAGTCTTACCGATGGCCGCCTCTCCACTTCGCCGGTGTCACAAAGTTCTACCAGCTTCTTCTACCCGGGTGCGAACCCGGTGGTATCGAGTAACGGTCTAACGAACGGCATTGTCTGGGCCTTAGAAAGACCGGGTACAGGCATCTTGCATGCCTATGACGCTACAAACTTATCCAAAGAGCTGTACAACAGCAACCAGGTTCCGAGCAGAGACGCCTTGCAGGCGGTCGCGAGGTTCAGCGTTCCTACTGTGGCAAACGGGCGGGTTTACGTCGCCAGCAATGATCTGAACGACAATCAGGGAAAGCTATTCATTTTTGGTCTATTACCGTGAGGGGAGATCAGACGCCGTCACCGAAACCTTACCCTCACCGAATCTTGCGCCACAGCCTTCACCCAAATCTGCATCCTCTGAGACGACGGCAGTAAGACAGCGCTACCGTTCTTGCATCCGAAATCGGAAATAGCGAAGCCTGGTTGTTCTGTAAATGCAATTTGCCTTTTCTCCTGTTCGGGAGTAGGCTTCTGCTGCCTCAAAGAGCACTCTCCCGCCCATTGGACACAACGGCCCACTAACCGATTGAGGCCAGGATGCCAGAAATGGCAGTTCGCCTGTCGAGCCCAGGAGGAGTACCGTGAATCGCTCCCTTCTCAACATTGCTGAGATATTGCGAGGATCTCCAGGCAGCCGGAAACTGGGCAATAAGAGCCGGTTCAGAAATGAAACAGCACGAACCCTACTCGTATTGCTAGTCGTGTGCACGGCGGCAACAGTCGCAAGCGCCGGCCCCGGGAACTACAACCAGCAAGGGCCGAAGTTGGTGGGGACGGGATGGATCATCGTGCCCCCATTCCTCGTGCAGCAGGGTAATTCTGTTGCCATTTCGGCAGACGGCAATACTGCCCTGATCGGCGGTCCATCGGACAATGGAAGCGTCGGAGCCGCTTGGGTGTTCGCTCGGACCAACGGTGTATGGACCCAGCAAGGAGAAAAGCTTGTCGGGACTGGTGCAATAGGGACTGCCACACAAGGAGGCTCAGTGGCGCTTTCCGCGGACGGAAACACGGCCGCAGTGGGCGGTGGGGGAGATAACGGTGGCATCGGCGCCGTATGGATATTTATCAGGTCTGGCGGTGCTTGGACCCAGCAGGGAAGTAAACTCGTTGGTGATACTAGCGGACGTCCATTTCAAGGTACCGGCCTTGCTCTTTCGGCTGATGGGAACACCCTTGTCGATGCCGGGAGCTTTCCGGCTGGTGGTCGCGGAGGTGTTTGGGTCTTCACCCGCTCAAGCGGAATCTGGATGCAGAGGCAGAGACTGTCTGATTATGGCTTAGAAAGGCCTGTTGCGATTTCTGCCGACGGCAACACGCTTGTTGGAAGCCTCCCCCCATCCGGAGACGCCACAGCACGTTCCGTGGTGGTCTTCACTCGATTGAATGAAATTTGGACACAACAGGCAGTGTTGTCGCTGTCCGTGAGTAACGATGAGCTTGTGACATCCAGTCTTACCGCCAACGGCGATACGCTTCTCACTCGTGACCAGTTTTTCTACCGCAAAGATGGTGTGTGGTCTCAAAACGGACCCCAGCTTGGAGCCCCGGATGATGGTGGCTCGGTGCTTTCCGCAGATGGGCACACGGTGATTGCAAACCGTTATCACCCTTCCGAGCATACGACATTTCAAGATTTGTTCGTGAAAGTAGGCGGCACTTGGAAGCTGCAAAACGTATATATCGGAAAGGGAGGCACCGTAGCGGGAGGTGGAAGTGCTCTCGCCGTTACCGCAAATGGTAACACCATGATCGAAAGCGAAGAATTTGATAACAATGGCGTCGGAGCGACCTGGGTCTTCGCCTCTCCCCAACTCTTCACCTCCCTCACTCACTCCGGCAATTTTACCCGAGGCCAAATGGGCGCGACCTACACGATTACGGCAAAGAACGTTGGCGATCGCGCCATTCACTCCGCCTACACCTCTGCCGTGAACCTGGTTGATCGGCTGCCCGATGGACTGGTTGCGACCGGCATTTCCGGCGATGGTTGGAGCTGCACACTGGCAACGCTCTTCTGCACACGGTCCGACGGGCTGGCGGTCGGTGCAACTTTTCCGCCGGTCACGGTGACAGTGAACGTCTCTAGCGACGCTCCCGCTAGCGTGACCAACTCGGCCACTGCATCGGGCGGCGGCTCACGATGGAGCACCGCCAAAGACGTAACCAACGTCGGTCCTTAGAGTGGGCCGTCCCGACCCGGTATTTCGGACAATGGTTCCCTTTGGCTAAACGACTGCGGCTCTTCGGCCTCCTATATTTCCTCCAGTACAGCCAGGGCGTATGATGCGGAGCGCTATCAGGAGGGTCATGCCGATGAGGTGCTTGGTCATTATCTTGTTTTTTGCTCTGATCGGCCGCCTGGCCGCTCAGCAATCATCACCTGTCCCGGAGATCCACTACAGCTCGGTCCCTGATTTCCTGAAACTCCCGTCTGACCTCTATTTGGGCGAAGTGCCTGGTGTGGCGGTGAATTCCAAAGGACACATCTTTGTCTTCTCACGCGCCAACAGCACTGGGCCTGCTTATGGTGCAAGCGCGGCACAGCTCTTGGAGTTCAGCCCGGATGGAACCTTTGTGCGCGAGATTGGCCACAATCTCTACGCTTGGTCGTTCGCGCACGCCGTCAAGGTAGACAAACATGACAACATCTGGGTTACCGATAAAGGCTCGGACATGGTGATCAAGTTCAACCCCGCGGGACGAGTGGCAATGGTGTTCGGACGCAAACAGGAGGCCTCCGACGAGGGGACGGCGCCGCTGAAGCATCCTCAGCCGCCGCTGCCTCCGGTTGACGGAATGTTCAGGCAGGTGACTGATGTGGCTTGGGACTCAGCCGACAACACTTACATTAGCGACGGCTACATCAATTCCCGAATTGCGAAGATCGATAAGGATGGCAACTGGATCAAGTCCTGGGGCGAGCCCGGCGACAAGCCCGGCCAATTTAGCACGCCGCATAGCCTTGCAGTTGACGCCCAGGGGAATGTCTATGTGGCGGACCGCGGCAACCGGCGGATTCAGGTTTTTGACGGCGATGGCAAGTTTCTCCGCCAGATCACCATCAACGTGCCGGTGGATGCGAACGCTCGACCCGCGATCGGCAACAAGCCGACGCAGCCCACGGGCACAATGGCGCCCGGCGCACCGTGGGCGATTTGCATTACCCCTCCGCCTAATCAGGTTTTGTATAGCTCCGATGCATTTCCCGGCCGTATATACAAGCTGAGTTTGGATGGAAAAGTTATGGGAGTGCTGGGCCAGTCTGGCAAGCAACTCAAACAATTCGGGTGGATCCACGAAATTGCCTGCCCCTCGGAAAACGAGCTCTACGTGGGCGAACTGCTCAATTGGCGGGTGCAGAAACTCATTCTAGAAACTAACCACTAGTCAGAGAACTCGGGAAGAGCGGACTCCTAGCCCACTCAATTCAACCTACCAACAGGTCACTATCCGCTTGCTGTCGGGTTAGGTCGCGGTAGTCTTTGCTGGGGCTCGAAGTAACGGCGCTGCGGTCTTGCCCCTTCCTGAGCACCATGATGCAGTCAGTCAAATCAGTATCGTGTCGCATGAGCAAAAGCGAGGCACGACGTATCAAGGCAAGACAGGTGTTGATGAGCTTGCGGCGGGCACGCATGTTTCTGACTTCAGGCGATTCGTAAAGTTTTAGGTATTCGATCGCCATGGCATGCGCGGCTGCAAATCTCTTGATGGAAACAGGCGACATGGAGAATCGCAAGTACGTAGGAAAAGGCTCCGCATAGGGGCAGTTCTGGCTGGAGTAGAAATGCTTGTACACCCACACGTGAAAACCATGCGGCGTGAACTTCGTGACGAGCCCTTTCAGCGAGAGAACATTCGGGAACGCAATGACCATGATGCCGCCTGGGGTGAGACACCCGCAGAGCCGTTCAAGAGTGCCCATGGGAGAAGACAGATGTTCGAGCACGTCCCAGCACAGAACCGCATCGAATGTCTCTTTCGGAAGTGGAAGCTTTTCCACGTCAGCCACAATCTTGTGGGCGAGTTTCTGGTTCCGGTCTACATTCGCTTGGCAAACATCGATCCCGGTGACCTCAGCGTTTCGGAAGTTGACATAGGCTACCGATCCGCAGCCAACGTCGAGGACCGTCCTCGGTGCAGGCATGGAGTCCAGCACTGACTGCAGGGCGTGGAGCTCGGAGAGCATGGTAAACGTGTGATGCTCACTTACGGTGCTCGCTCTAGTCATGTTTCAATACCGGAAGCGTGATGCTCGGAAGTTGCTCTGCGGAGCGGTGCGGGACGGTGCGAGCACATTAATCCACTTCCGGAACAGTGTCAAGACTTGTTTGTGTAATGCGCACCTCGAGACGCACCAGTGCTCAAAGTAATTAAGCACCTAGTCTCTTTATTTGCGTCCACCTAATTGCACCGCCGAAAGCAGCTGGCCGCCTTTATTTCACGCACCAAGGTTTCCCACAACTTTTCTACTTTTTTTAACGTTGACTGTCAGGGAAGCCACGGATATAAAGGTGTTAACTCAGCCAGTCCAGCTCAACATTCAGTAAGGTTTTCTGTGACCTACGATGAGCATTCAGGCATTGGCGAAGGGTGTGCGCGGATTGAGCGCACCCATTGTGGTTCTTTTCCTTGTTGTTCTGATTCCTATTCACGCCGAGGCCCGACGTAGGAGATCGCCGGAGAACCCGACCATCATTCTGGGACTTTTAGGTTCGGCAGGAGTGACGTGGAAGTATGTCCGCGCCCGCTCTGGCCGATAATCCTGTGCGGCAGTCGGAATCCCTTCGCATCCCGACGCCTGGCCCTTCGAATGTTCTCGGATCCGAAACTGTCCTGGCGCTCCTCGTAGCCTTTCTCCTGGTCTGGCTCTTTTGGCACCGCTTCGTTTGGATGTTTCAACTCTGGACGTCGGACGGGTTGTACTCCTTCTCGGCATTGGTGCCTTTCGCCAGCTTGGCGCTCGCTTATCTAAAATTTAAGCGGATCAGGGATCTCCCCCGGCGTCCAAAAGTCGGCGGCGTTCTACTGCTTGGAACCAGCGTTTTACTTCTTCTGGCGCTGGATGGCTTGGGTGCTGGGTTCTACTCGTTGACCCCTCTGCTCCTGGTCTTTACGTTAAGCGGAATCATATTGGCGGTGTGGGGCTCCAAGGTGCTGCGTGCCTTGGCGTTTCCCTTGGGATTTCTCCTGTTTATGGTGCCGCTGCCACCCGCGGTGTTTGCCAGCTTCGATTATCCGCTGCAGATAATGTGTGCCCAAGTTACCGTCGGTCTGGCACACGCCATCGGAATTGGCGTCCAGAGAGCCGGGACCATGCTGCTTTTCCCCGATCCTGCGCAACTGGTGAATGTGGCCCCGGCATGTAATGGAGTACGCTCGTCGCTGGCCATGTTGGTGGTTGCAGTCCTGTACGCCTATCTCGTGGACGCCCGCTGGTATCGCAAGGCGGCGTTGGTTATCGCAGGTCTACCTCTCGCATATTTCTCAAATTTCATCCGGCTCTTTGCCAATGTCTGCCTGACGTACACAGTGGGTCCAGCTTTCATGAAGTACGAAGAAGCATCAGATTACGTATTTGGATTTTTCGTGTTCGGGGTGGCTGTGTTACTCCTGTTTGTGATCGCTCGAGGTATAAGGTGCAACCGATTTCGCGAAATTGGCTGATCGCTATCGCCATGCTGGGCTCTGGCATCCTTGCTCAAGCAATATTGCCGGAGCATCAGACGCCACTCCTTCACACTACTCTCTTGCGCACCTTCCCCTATCAATTAGCAGGACTCTCCGGTACGGATGTGCAGGACAGCGACGCGAGAGAAACCCGTAACTCCTATCAGCCGGCGGCGATCGTTTATCGCAATTACTCGGATGGAAAACAGCTTCCGGTTGAAATCTTTATTGCGCCCGTTCCCGTGGGAGTTCACAGTCCCAGCTACTGCTTGCGTTATAACGGCTGGATGCTTACGCAGCGCAGCCAAGCGCCCTTGCCCGGAGCTGCCAATCTGGAGCTCAGCCAGATCGTCTCCACTGCTCCTTCCGGCGAGACTGAAGCTTGCGCATACTACTGGAGGGTTGAGGACGGCGGTATTCACGACAACGCGATCCGCCTCTGGTTCCGACAGAAACTCGCCCTGCTACGCGGCCGCGGCCAGGATTCTTTCCTCGTGGATCTCTGTCTGCCTATAAAGGACCAGCCGAGTTCTGCTGCGGCGTTTTCCCGGCTCTCCCAATTAGCGGCAGAAGTGGATCCCGTCGTGGTGCGCCTGCTACGCCAGGCGACGCAAGTAAAGTAATTTACGGAACGAGGTGCAGACTTCTATCTGCCGCATCGGGCCGATCATTGGGACTCGTCACCAGCGCGCAGAGAAAATAAAATATCGCGGCGTTTGCCGGAATCTGTAGGTTGAAGTCGAAGAAGCTGTGCACCAGGATTCCCGTGCATCCCACCAGCGCCGCCACTCGAAGTGAGTGGCCCCAGGTGCGGTGCCATAGATGGATTTTGGTCAGACCGTCGCGATACAGCAACGCAACAAACCATACAACGCACGCGAATCCTGCCACCCCGGTCTCCAACAATGCCTGCAGATAATCGTTATGCGCTGCATTCACCAGCAGGTTTGTGTAAAAGCTTCGAAAGCCCGGGTAAACCGTTGGAAACGTCCCCAGGCCCCAACCCCAGAGCGGCCGCTGCCGAAACATCTTCCAACTGTCGCCCAGAATCGCTACCCGAGTACTGTCCTGCAAGTCTCCGAAATGACGCCACAACGCGGGTGTGCCCAGCCAGATCACAAATACGAGCATCAGCAGCCCTAGAACTGCGACTACGATTTTCAGGTTCGACTGCCGAATTCGCGCGACGATATAAATGAGTACGGCAATTTCCGCCAGCAGTGCCACAGCGCCGCCTCGCGACCCTGAAAGGACGATGCTTCCCGCCATGAGTACGGCCCCGAAGCCCGCCAGGACCCGCTGCCCTCCTCTTACTTGCCCGCTAACTGCAAGGACAGCCAGGAACGGCGTCAGCATCTCCGCCACCCCGGCGTAATGATTGTGGTTTACGTACGGACCGAAGGGCGATCCACCCATGTGCAGCATACGAACCCAGTAAATCTTTCCGTTCCAGGTCAGGTGCTGGCACACGGCGAACAGCGCCAGGGCGGCGCCAAAGCCGCTCCACATCAACATGACCACCCTTGACGATTTTTCTTCCCCGGACATTTGCACGGCTACGAACGCGACCATCCCGTATGCCGCGTATTGCAGGGCGGTAATCAGTGTCACGTAACCATAACTCGTAAGGTGGAAAACCAACTGCGCTAACATTACAGCGGCGAATAAAAGGGCAGGAATGAATAATGGACTGGTCCTGATTCGCAGCGCATCTTTCGAAAACAGCCGCGCTAACACTGCGCAAATCAAGAGTGCGGCCGCTCCCAATTCGAGCGCCGTTTCTGCCCAGATTTCGACCGCTCCGAATGCGAGCACCGCGAACATTAGGAGCAGCGAGGTGCCGATCAACAAGAAAAGATCAAGTTTCGAGGCCCGGCCAACGGCGGAGGTTGTCGCTTTCAACTGCACAATCGGTTCTGCCAGGAGCACGCTCATGGTTGGAGCGCCGCTACAGTTGTGTCCGGCAGCAAGCTCACATCATCCATCCAAAAGGTACCTTTGATTAAAGGAGTGCCCGGCCTCCTGACAACGCGGACCACTAACAGGCGACCATCGGGCCGGGTGCGGAACTCCAGGTGCTTTTCCTGCCAGTCAGAGGTTCCAAGAACTTCATCACCTGCCGCCCATGTCTCACCGGAATATGCATCCTCCACCACAATGCGCAGGCCACTGGCGCTTACGAGTCCGTCTGCCTTGATGAAAGCCGAGAGCCGATAGGCCGTATCACCTTTCACCGGAACAAACTGGAAGACGCCCGTGTTATCCACTGCCGGACCGGTGAAAACAATGCGCAGCGAGCGAGCCCCCTCATGGAAAATCCGCCTATCAATTGAGACCGCGAGTCCGTTTTTGTCTTCTTGCCGCCATTCGAACCCGCCATTAAAAGTGTCACCCTCGAAACTGCCGTTCGTGATCATGCTGCTGTCTGGCGGTACGCCTTTCAGCTTGGGATCGAGCTCCCGCAGATCGCTCCATACCTGCTGTGCGCGATCAACATCCCGCCTCTCGATCAGGAAATCAACGTAACCAAACGCATCTTTGGCAATGAGCTCTAATTGTTGTGCTTTAATCGCCGACCAAACTTGATTAGCTGCTTCCGGTTCTTTTTCTCTCGCTAACATCTGCAGGAATTGCAAATAGGCTTTCGGATCAGCAGGTACGGCTTCCCGCAAGACCTGATGTACATCTTTGGTGGCGCGCCAGCATAGGGCCAAGCCGGCGGGAACCATGTTTGCGTCGTTAGCCATTGCTATGCGAAACAGCGGCAGCGCGCGATGGGACTCCCCCGTTGCTAAATAGGAACTGGCCACCTCCCAGGCGGTCCCGGGCGAGCTGGGCTCAGCTTGCAGAGCGCGCTCCACGGCCCATCTCTCCCGTGGGGCATTATCTGAGACTTGGTATGCCACCGCGAGTTCCAGCCAATAACGTGCGGCGTACGGGTCCAGGCTGACAGCGGCATTCAGTTCGGGCAGCGCTTGCTCGGGGGCCTGAGCTAGTCGTAGCCAATAGCGTCCCAACAGCCAATGCGTTTCCGCATTTTCTGCTTCCAGTTGGGCTGCTTGGTTGAGAGGTTCAAAATCAGAGCGAGCCCGCAATCGCTCCGCGCGGAAATGTCTAAGGACTAACCACCCATACGAAATTGCAAGAAGCACGCACGCAGCACCTATTGCAATTTGTAGTTTTCGGACTTTCTGCCGCAACTGCACTCCACGGTCCACGGGCGGAGCTACTCAGGAACCATGGACACTTAGTGGCCGGTCTTCCGCCGTCGCGTAATACCGGCTGGCATATTCTGTTTGCTGATAAGAATACCGATAGTAACTGCCATGAAGATCGAGCGCATTCAACACCACTCCCATAACATTTGCGTTTACCTGTCCCAGCAGCTCACATGCCCTGCCCAAGGCTGCCTTCGGTGTTTTTCCCGACCGGGCCACCAGGATCACTTTATCCACGTCCACCGAAAGCTCCACAGCATCGGTTACTGACAGACAGGGCGGCGTATCAATAATGATGTGGTCGAACTGCTCACGCCACTGTGCCAGATATACCTTCATGGTGTCCGAGCTGAGCAGTTCGGCAGGATGTGGCGGCACCGGCCCTGCAGGAAGCACAAACAGGGTAGGGAACTGAGGAATCGGAATCACGAAATGCTCCACCGGATCCACCCCGCTCAGTAGCGTACTCAAACCTCGGTCGGAGCTCACGCCCAACATCGCTGCCAGCCCACGCCGCCTCAGGTCCGCATCAACCAGCAGAACACGGCTGCCCTTTTGTGCCAGCACGATGGCCGAGTTGGCACAGATCGTGGTCTTTCCCTCTTCTGGGAGAGCACTGGTAATCAGCAATACTTTGGGAGGCGCACCGCTGGAAGAGAGCAGAATTGAAGTGCGTAGCGCGCGATAGGACTCTGCCGCGGCCGACTGCGGGTTGCAATACGCCACAAGGTTGTTGCTGATGTTAACCCCGAGCGGACCCTGCCACAGTTCTCGCCGCTTGCTGCCATGGGAACTTAATTGCAACGGTATCGTCCCCAGGCCCGGCAGCGTGGAGACGGCATTCGCTTCCTCCATATCACGCACCGTCGAATCCATGCTTTCCAGCAAGAAAGCCAGGCCAAGACCGGCCAGCAGCCCAAAGAAAAGCCCCACCGCGAGATTGCGCCGTGTATTTGGTTTGAAAGGAGTGGCGGGCACGCGGGCTATATCTACCACTCTCACATTGCTGGACCGCAATCCTGCCGTGACCCCAGCTTCTTTTAGTCTCTGTAACAGGTTCTGGTAGAGCTGGCGGTTGGAGTCTGCGTCCCGCTTCAAAGACTGGTATTCAATTGCGCTTTCATTGAGCTGGTTAGCTTCCTGTTTTTGTTTTTCGAATTCGACGCTCAACATCTTTTCGCGCTGCAGCGCGGCCAGATACCCGTCCCGGACCTTGGCCTTCAGCCTCGCCTGTTCGGCAGCAATCGCCGTTCTCACCTGGCTGAGTTGGTTGCTCAGCGCCATTACCTTGGGATAGGAAGAGCCGAATTGCGTGCTGGTTTGCGCGTAGTCGGAGCTCAAATCAGCTTCTTTTTCTTCCAGTTTTTCCAGCAATCCTCCACTCGATGAGTTGGCTGATATGCGGGCAAAGGCGCTGCTGCCCCCGGAGCTTACGAGCTTACTGTCCGCCTCCTTCTGGATGCGATCGTTTTGCGCATCTATGAGCTCCCGGTTCAAGGCATCCAGTTTGGCGGTGACGATGTTCTGCTTCTCGTCAATTCCAAGAATGTTGTGTTGCTTTTGGTGCTGCACCACCCTCTGTTCTGAAGTTTCTACCTTCAACTGCAAATCTGATAGTTCTTTGGACAGCCAGTCCGAGGTCTGCATGGCGGTTTCATACTTTGTCCTGAAGTTCTCTTCGACAAAGGTTTTCACCAGCGCGTTGGCGATCTCGGCTGCCAGCTTGGGATCGGGATCAACATAACGGACCTCCACCACCCTTGTGCGAGGCACCACTTCTACGTTCAGACCGGAACGAAATCTGGCTAATAGACCCGCCATGCGCACATTGTCAAGGTCGGTTCCCGTGGAGCCTAGCCCGTCTTTTTGAGCCGGAGTTCCGGCTTCGAAGTTAAAACTGGGGTTCTCTTCGAGGTGGGCGGTTTCAATGACCCGCATTGCCAGCTCATCACTTTGTAATATTTCAACTTGCGTTTCCAGTGACAGGTCAGGATCGTCTTCGCCCGCGTATGCGTTCTCCGGCCCCTTCAAACCCAGCACATTAGCGTTTTCGGGGAAAATTACGATCCGCGAACTCGTTGCATAAAGGCGCGTCATCCGCAACGTGGCAATCGTCGTTAAGGCAAACACGATGAAGAGAGTTGCCAACACTACCCATCGCCGTTTGTAGATGGTTCGCCAGTAGTGCAGCAAAGGCGAAACTTCCAGGGCGTCCGGATAAATCGGCCGGTACGCCCTCAGTCTGAGGGGTTCTATGACATCAAGGGAGGGTGTATCAACCCTGTCGGGCTTCGGTTCCAGGTGCATTAGAGACTTCAAGACGAAAAAATCCCCGCACTGACAGCTGATTAAGATTTATTGTTTAATCCTGAGATGACTCAAAGTTTAGCACTTTTTGTCAGGTGTTAATAGAAGTTTTGTATGTGAAACCCCTACGCGCGGGTTGTTTTGGGAAAAATTTGGGGCGCACGTTCAGCTAGCCCAACCGGGGTTCAACTGCGCTGCGCTGGCGGAACCGGCCTTACTGGCAATACGGTGAGGGATTCTTCAGTTTCTCCGGTGCTATGTAAGAGTACTGACCGTGCAACGCCTTCGATGGACTCTGGTGGGCGAACCAGGAGAAGTAGGCCTCATCTTGCGGGTGATAGGTCTTGCCGTTGAGCGTCACCGGGAACGACGCATCTGAGAAAGAATCAATTGGGTCCCCCACTTCCAAGAGGTTGGAAACACAATAGCCCGGGTTAATAGGGATACTCCAGCCCGGAACGATATTATTCACGAACGGGTCATTGATCCATTCCGCTACTTCGTGGCTGATCGCCGTCATGTCCTTCAGCCCATTCGTAAACAACCCTGCCGAGTTCCAGGCCGCGAAGATGTACGTCAGAATTGTTGAGGGACTCGGCGAAACGCTCGAGTGATAGCCGACATAGTAAGAGCTGACTTGCGAGTCGGTGTACCCAAACACGTTTCCCACCAGAAAAATCGGCAGGGTCGCGGCATTGAAGCCTTCAGCTTTCGCCAGGTTGTCAATCGTCGCCGTGAGCCAGTCAAATTGAACCAGGCCCACTTTGGTTCCACTCCACGTTTGCGTGCTGCCATACATCGCTGGTACGTGAATTGTCTTGATGGGGCGCACACTCGGCTGTCCCAGCTTAACGTGATAATTCGGTGCCAAGTGGCTCACAACCGTCCAGAAGTTTGCCCGCTGGAAGATGTCCCCATACTGGCCTGTCTCGCTGGGAAATTTCGTATTAAGAAACAGCGGCGAATTAACCAGCGTTTGCGTGGGCGGCCAAAACGTCGCCCCATTGGAGAACACTACCTTTAACGGCTGCACCTCGGTGCTGATGGTCGTGGTTGCCGACCCATTCCACGGGTTTGTGCCCACCATGGTGTAGTGGTACGTAGTCCCCTTCCAGACAAACGAACTCGACCAGTGTTTCAGGGTGCTGGTTCCGGCAGTTGCTGCCGCTGCCATCCCCATACCGCTGGACGTATGCAGAGGAATTGCAGCAGTGATTCCCCGACGCTGAGATTGAAGGTGTTGAGCAGTGACCCAGGGAGTGGTGCCCGAAATTACCAGAAGCAGGAGAACCGAGACGCGTTTCATATAAAGATGGGACTCTTTGTGTGTACGTTAGAAGGGGATATAGCCCCAGAATGGCTAGTGGTCTGGGGTTTCCATGTGTGATGCGCTCTGCCCACGATGTGTTTACCCGCTAACGGAACAACTTCGAGCGCTAGGTCTTTCGATAAAATCCAGTGTCTCTGAATTCACGTAGGGGCAGCCGCCCTCGCGTGCCTTGGGCAAGCTTTGCTCGCCAGCACAGGCGAGGCGCCTGTGCCCACGTGTTTTGAGAAGCTGCCCACGGCGAGAATACTCACGTAGGGGCAGCCGCCCTCGGCTGCCCGACACAGGCGAGGCGCCTGTGCCCACGTATTTAGAGAAGCTGCCCACGGCGAGAATACTCACGGGGGGCAGCCGCCCTCGGCTGGCCAGCACAGGCGAGGCGTCTGTGCCCACGTGTTTAGAGAAGCTGCCCATGGCGACGACACTCACGTAGGGGCAGCCGCCCTCCGCTGCCCTGGGCAAGCTGTGCAACGAGGTCGGGTGATAAAGTATCGGTAACCAAAAGTCGGGCGGTTAGCTCAGCTGGTTAGAGCGCGTGTTCAGCTAATTATTTCCTCTCGTTTACTAAGCCTTGCCTCATCTTCTACTTAATACTTTCGTGTTTACCCCACTTCTCCGGGCTTTGTAGACTTTTTGTGCACCGAAAGCTAACATCCGGCGAAGAAAGTGCAAATACAAAACAGAGGGAATGCATCACTGCCCTAAAAGGGCGATAGTCCCACGATACAATAGTTCGCATGCCAATGATCCCTATGAAAAACGCGGTTAAGATTGCTAGCGACTATCTGGCTGAAGTATTTCCAGACGTCAGAGAAGTGAGACTTGAAGAAGTCGAGCTGGCAGAGGAAGGGCCGTTCTGGAACATTACTTTTTCCTTTTTACGTCCCCAACCTCCACCACTTAGCATGATATCGGATCGGGAATACAAGGTCGTGCAAGTCGGAAGCGATAAAGGCGACCTCCACAGCATCAGAATCCGGAAATTATGAGCACTTATGTCGAAGATTTGTTAACACGATTTGAGTCGAAAGGTGCCTTGGTTGATACGAATTTGCTTCTTCTGCTTCTCATTGGTTTTTATGACCGTACTTTAATTGGAAATTTCAAGCGGGTAGCGGCATATACCCTTGAAGACTTCTTATTGTTGGCTTGGCTATTGGAGAAGAAGTTCAAAACGTCTGTGACAACTCCGCACGTACTTACCGAAGTAAGTAATCTTGCTGGACAAATACAAGAGAATCGCAAAGCAGGATGTTTCAAACAATTCGTGGAAACTTTCTGCACCTTTACGGAACTTACTAGCACTAGCTTTTCAGCTACGGCAAGACCAGAGTTCCCCTACTTAGGACTGACAGATTGCGTTATCGCAGAGTGGGCATCACACTACCTCGTAATAACTGATGACTTGCCGTTCTGGGACGCATTGGGTAAGGCTGGATTGGATGCGCTTAATTTTAACCATATCCGCACGATGGCTTGGAAGATGAGCAAATAGGCTACTGCTTTGCTTGGCTTTGACCGCCCCCATCTCTTGCGCTGAGCCGCCGCAACTCTCGCTCTACCGCCTCACTCATGCTTGGAACAACGCTAATGCCAATAACAGTTGAGACAGTTAAAATACTAGAACTGTCTATGGGGTGTATGAGTACCGCTCACCCGAAAAGCGAACTGCGATCTCAAGGGTATCGGAGGTCTGCTTCACATTCGGAATGGTGACATTGAAGGGCGCTGTTGCGCCCGGGTTCAGGGCTCCAACCGTTGTTTCTGCTGTCCCGATATTCCACTCGGAGTCCCAAAATGGAAATTTCGCCTTGGTCCATTTGTCTCGAATTTTGTATGGATATGGCCGAGCAGCAAAGTTCAATGCTAGTGAGCTAATCCAGAGTTGCGTTGGATTGCCGAGCCGTCCGCTGAGGGCCAACCCATTCTGGGTGTATTGCACGCTATCGAACACAATTGAGTATCCCCGGTGCATAAACTGAATCGTGTTCACACTCGGTTGGACAAAATCGGTATCCGCATTGTTACCTGCGATAAACTGATCGAACTGTAAGTCTTCATTGGCTTTCCCCAATTCCTGTGATTTACGCCTACCAAGAAAAACTAATGCGCCTATGCAGAGCGAAAATATGATCGCGGCAATAGCAAAAGTAATCTTTAGCCGCCTTGTGCTTCGCTGTAGCTTCGCTAGATCGCCGGCAATAACGGCTGGTTGAGGTGCAGAGGACATTGTCGAAGTCTCCTGTAAACAAGTTCGAAAGTATAAACCCCATCGCAACTCCTAGCCCCTACATTTCCCAGGATTCGCAGAAGCGAGCAGCGCAAGCACAGGAGCAACGTGTATTCGTAACACCGGAAGCAGTGCCAGCAAGCAAGCTGAATTGAGTTTGTGCACTAAATTGTGCACTGCTGTAGGGTAAAATCATGGTGCAAGGCCAAATTTTAGAATGAGTGCAATACGAGACGGGCGGTTAGCTCAGCTGGTTAGAGCGCGTGCCTTACAAGCACGAGGTCGCAGGTTCGAGTCCTGCACTGCCCACCATTCTTGCCTTAGCGACATTTCGACGTGCTACCAGTATGCTACCCGGGAGTGTCGTTCGCCACGGCGTCGCGCATAACCAAGGGATCCGCGGGTAATTTTGGCGTGCGTCTCACGACGCTTCTACTCAGTCGCGCGTCCGCGAGTATCGTTTTAAACGTTGCTGACGTTCCGATCGCTCGGCGAATCTCATTAGCTCTCCAGTTCAGCAACAAGAACCTTGCGTTCGAGTTTTCTACCGAAAGCGTCAGCATAGATTTTTACTGTATTGGGCCGAATGCCTTTGCCTTTATTGATGTGGCCGAGAACTAGCTTCTTGTCCAATCCCGTCTGCTGCGCCAGCTCGTTAAAACTCCATCCACACTCCTTTCGAAACCTGTCTAGATTTTTTCCGACAATGGAGTTTTTGGACTTTGCAGCGGTGTGGTCGTACTTGCCAGTAGCGTCAGTCAGGGCATTTCGGTCATGTTCTTGGCGCTTCGCATCGATTTCAATTCTGCGCTCCCAGTGGGCGAGAAGTCGTTGCATTTCACGACGAAACTCAGCTGTGGTGGCCTTCAGCCACTCTTCCGGGTAGTTCCGCGTACGTACCGCTTCCGTCTCAAGTTCATTTATGACCGCACCTGTACGCGCCGCTACTAAAACACGAACCCCCCTCGCACACACCGCACGAAGAAACTCCGGCGATAAGGTCTTTCCTTGTCGTTGCCAAACTTCGCGGTAGGCGTCGTATATTCGCTGCGCCCACTCACCCGTGCGTCGCAAGTGCATTTTTAACCGTAAGGTGGGGATTGCAAGCACATTTTCGTTGCGAATGTTGTCAAAATCGATTCGATGTTCTTCTTCTCGAATGCTTTTTCGAATCTCTTCTGAGATGTTACTAAGCATTAGGTTGGCAAGGGAGAGGTCAATTTGCTGCCAATCAAAGTCGGGATTGGAAGATTTGGAGGCGCTACCGTCATCGAGCCGCGCATCTCCCTGTTGTGCCACAGCGAACGTGAGCCGGTTGTCGAATTTCTTCACCGGATCGTATTCGGGTACCTCCTGCCCTGCCTCGAGAACTGTATTCGGGCTCTCTGTCTGTGTGCCCAGTAAACGCTCCCATTCTGTGTCCATTCTGGAGCGATCCAGTGCCCGGCGTTGACTCTCGGAAATTTCGGTTTCCAACCTGCTCAAAATACCCGCCGCTTTCGCAGCCTCTGATTTGAGTTTGTGCAGAGCCTCCTGCTCGGGAGTTGTTGTTTGCTCCTTGGAGCGATGGTATTGGTTCCCGCTGACCGGGCCGAATGCCATACCAGCGCGCCGCCTTCGGATATGTGTGGCTTCTCTCTTGATCGCGTCTGGCGATTCGGCCCAGGCTTTGCTGACTCCGGCCCAGAATCTCGCTGATTTGATTTCTGCCTGTGAATCGAGGAGCCTTAGTTTGTCGCTAGCGGATTCGCGCCGATAGTTGCAGTGCTCCGTAAGGAGCTCGCGTCTGCCGGCAGACAAGGTCTGATCGCGTTTCAGATCAGCTAATTCGGTATCGCACCGCGCCAGCTCCTCCCGAAGGTCTGCCTTCAGAGATTTTAGCTTCACTTTTTCCAGTGCGTCTTCAGGAGTGTGCTTTGGATCTGATGTGCTGCGCTGTGCTGGACGATCGGACATCGTCATTGATTCTCCATCAGGGCGCCGGGCTGCCAGGCTTCTGCGCTTAGTCTCGCTTTCGTGCGGAGAAGTACGTTTCGGTATTTCTCAAGCCTCTTGTTCACTGTCATCTTTCAGGCAGAAACACCGGGAGGGCAAAGCTCGATATTACAGGCGGGACAAGAAGAGGGTCAACGCAATGGGGGATAGGTACTGTCCTAATCTCAAATCCCACAAAACAGGCTGTGGAAAAGGGGGTGCGTGATGTCTAGCACTCTCAACGCGGATCGTGTCAATGTAAAGACATTGTCAAGTGAAGTGTTGACAACATCTTCAACACGGCCTACACTGTCTCTCGTGCCCACCGTTAATGACATCTTGCTGGCACTCGACAATCGGCTCGTACACGAATACGAGCAGGTAGTGAGAATCCGTCGTGAGATGGAGGGCAGTGCTGCGGAGTACCACCATTATCTCGACTTGCGAAAAGAGATGGAACTTCGCCAGCATGACATTGAAAAGCTACGGGGTACATTGGGGCCGGATTACGACCTTCCGCAACGTGATCTCGATGAGCATTATGACTCGGATGCGTACAAGAGAAAGGCATCTGCCAAATTGCGTCAGCGTCTTTCGTTGTGGGAAGCAATCGAACAGATAATCACAGTAACGGGAGAGATAAGAGTCTCCGACCTTCAGGAAGCATTGGAGACACTCGAGATTAAGCGAGTGACGCGTCAATCCATCGAATCAGCTATTAGCACGCACAAGGATATCTTCAGAACGAAGAAACGTGGTCGTGAGAAGTATGTTGCACTAAAAAGCGGCTAGAAACAATTATGGGCCTATCGAAGCGCGAATTTCGATAAGCCCGGAAGGTGTCGCCCCTCTTGCGAAGAAGCAAACGCCATTCGTATTTCTACGCGCGTCCACCGCCATTTGCAAGGGGTGTTTTCACTCGGCCTGCAAGTCATTGCAAATGGAGGGTTTTATGTACGTCAT